>JUNU01000190.1 GCA_001067655.1 Neisseria lactamica | reverse complement strand
ATCGGTTCCGTACTATTTGTACTGTCTGCGGCTTCGTCGCCTTGTCCTGATTTAGATTTAATCCACTATAGGTTTCAGACGACCTTCAAGAATTACAGCAACCCCAAACCCCGTCAAAACTTATACCTGAGCGTCCCCGACAGACTCCTCGGCTGGCCGTAGTCGTGGTACGCCGTATCCATGCGGTAGCGTTTGTCGAACACGTTGTCGAAGTTTAGTGTCAGGTTGGCGTTTTTGGAAATGTCGTACTGCGCGGTCAGGTCGACCACGGCGAAGGATTTTTGGCGGGAGAGGACACGGGCGCGTTCTTTGGCTTCGTCGTCGTCAAACTCGATATTGCTGAGGTCACTGTATTTGTCCACAAAGGTCTTGCTCTGCCAGCGCACGCCGCCGCCGAGGGTCCAACGGGTTTTGGGCAGGCGGTAGGTGGTGAAGAGTTTGAAGCTGTGGCGCGGGTCGTATTGGCTGTTGGGCCGGTTGCCGTTTTCTTCGCGGGTCAGGTGCGACTGCACGCCCGCGCTGATGTCCCAGCCTTCGGCGGGCGAGCCGCTGATTTCGGCTTCCCAGCCGTGGGCTTTGGTATTCGCTGCGCGGTAGTAGGTGTCGTCGTTGTCAAGTTTGCCCGCTTCGACGGCGACGTTGCGCCGTTTGGATTGGAACACCGACAGCGAGGCGTTCAGACGGCCTCCGAGCCATTCGCCTTTCAGTCCAGCCTCGACGGTGCGGCCGGTAATCGGATCGATGGGGCGGCGGTTGATGTCTGTTTCGCTGTTTTCGTGCGGCATAAACAGGCGGCTGTAGGAGGCGTAGGCGGAGAGGTTGTCGGTGAGGTCGTAGGTGATGCCGGCGTAGGGGGCGAAGCGGCCTTCTTTGGCTTCCGTATTCGGGCTGCCGCCAACCGGTATGGCTTGGTAATGGTAGCGGGAGTAGTTGGCGCCCAAAAGCAGCGAGAGTTTGTCGGTAGCGTGCAGGCGGGTGGCGGCATAGCCGCTGATTTGGCGTGTTGCGATGGTGTCTCCCTCCCATTTCCAGTCGTTGACGGAAGCGATGGCGGGATAGTCGCGGCGGCGTATGAAATCGTAGATGTCGTCTATGGAATAGTTGCTTTCTTGGTTTGCCCAGGCGCGTTTGTCCCGCGTGCGGTAGCCTCCGATGCCGAATACGGCTTCGTGTTTGCGCCCCCATAAATCGTATTGCCCGTTGAGCTTGAAGCTGAAGGCATGGCTGACGATATTGTCGGCCATTTTATAAAAATTGGCTCCGGCTGAGCTGTCATCGTGCCTGAGATAGTTGTATGGGGCGTCACCCATGCCGGGATTGAGGGTTTTCTCACGGTTGTAGCGGTATTCCAGCTTGGCTTTCCAGTTGTTTTCAAAGCGGTGTTCCAGTCCGGTAAAGAGTTCCGTCGAGCGTTCGCTATAGCTGCTGCCTTTGATTTTGTTGTTGTCACGGATGCCGAAGCGGGTGGGGTAACCTGCGCTGTCGTAAACGGGCAGGTCCCCGCCGTAAAATTCTTTTTCTCGTGCGCGCTGGTGGTTGATGCCGGCGTAGGCGGTGGTTTGCGGTGAGAAATCGTATTCGACAATGCCGTAAACCATGTCGGAGCGGTCGCGTGCCCCCTCGGTCCAATGCCGCCCGCCCTCGGCGTTGACCACGGCGCGACCGCGCAGGCTGCCGCTTGGGTTGAGCGGTCCGGAAACGTCGGCCTCGGCATTCCAACGCCGCCATCTGCCGATACCGACGGAAATTTCAGCCTGCCGCTCTTTGGTCGGACGCTTGCGTACCAGGTTCACCGTCGCGCTCGGGTCGCCCACGCCGCCCTGCAAGGCGGAAGTGCCGCGCACGACTTCCACCCGCTCGTACGCGCCCGAGTTCAGCAGTTGGTTGCCGTCGATTTCGGTGGTCATGCCGTCTATCTGGTAATCGTTGACCTTCTCGCCGCGCGCATACATGTTGGTTACCGCATAGCGCGAACTTGCCGGATTGCCGCTGATACCGTTGACCCATGAGAGCGCGTCGTAAACGCTGCGCTTGCCTTGGTCCTTCATCTGTTTGTCGGTTACCACGCTCACGCTCTGCGGCACCTCGCGCAGCGTCAGCGGCATCCCCGTCGCGGCGTAAGTGCCCGAAGTGGTATAGCCCTTGTTCAACGACTTCTGCCGCTTACCGCGCACGGTAACAGTGGAAAGGGTGACTGCTGCCGGTTCGGCATCGACGGGAACGTATGCGTCCGCCGCCTGCGTGCAGACAGGCAGGATAAGTAACAGCGGCGCGCTCAAATGGTAAAACTTCATTGCTACAAATTCTCCTTTTCAAGTTCAAACAATAGATTGATAGGATTGATAATAATTTTTGTATAAAAACTGGTAATTTTGTTTCATTTTGTTTTATTCGGAAAACGGGGTAGAAAAATGCAAAACGGGCAGGACGCTATGATGCGGTGAACAGGGATAGGAAAAAGAAATGACAGAGGGTTTGTAAAAGTTTGGAAAGGGGATATTGAATACCGTCATTCCCACCCCAGTCTACGCGAAGGCAGGCTGAGACGAGAATCCAACACTTTGGATTTCTGGAATCTCTGGAAAATTACTGCAGCCCAAAGGGTCCTTCGGATCCCCACCTACACGGAAATGATGGGTTGTAAATTTCAGACGACCTTTACTTTTGTACCAGCTCGTCAATTCGCTGTTGAATTGGGTTAAATTGGCAAACAAGCGTCGGAATTTTGTTACACTCTGGTTTCTTTACACTTCACACTCACACATCACATAAGGAGGCTTTATGGCATTAATGGACAGTTTGTTGAATGCGGCGGCGCAAGCCTTGGGCGGCAAAGATGAAAACGGACAAAGCTCGCTGACCGACATGGCGATGAATTTGGTACAACAACAAGGCGGCGTGGGTAATCTGATTAATCAGTTGCAACAAGGCGGGTTGGGCGATGTATTAAATAGCTGGGTTTCCAATCAACAAAGCAACCTGCCCGTATCCGGCAGCGATTTGCAAAACGCTTTGGGCAGCGATGCCATCAGCCAAGTGGCGCAAAAATTCGGTCTCGACAGCCAGCAAGCCGGCGATATGCTGGCGCAGATTCTGCCCAATCTAGTGGACAAAGCCACGCCGAACGGTTCGGCGCAAGATGCGGACGGATTCGGTTTGGACGATATTGCTTCGGCGATATTGAAAAACTTCACCAAATAAGCAGCACGAAAAATACAAAAAGGTCGTCTGAAAAACGTTTTCAGACGACCTTTTTATATGATTCAAATTATCTCTTACTTCTTCGCCGCCCTTCTCGCGCGGATGACTTCGACCACGCCCGGCAGGATAGAAATCACGATAATCGCCACCATCACCAATGCCAGATTGTTTTTGACAACCGGAATATTGGCGAAGAAATAGCCGGCATAGGAAAACGACAAGACCCACAATACCGCGCCGATGATGTTGTAGCGGATGAAGGTACCGTAGTGCATACTGCCCATGCCTGCGACAAACGGGGCGAACGTCCGCACAATCGGGACGAAGCGGGCGATGATGATGGTTTTGCCGCCGTGTTTTTCGTAGAACGCGTGGGTTTTCTCCAAATACGACTGGCGGAAGATTTTGGAATCGGGGTTGGCAAAGAGTTTGCGCCCAAAAAACTTGCCGATCATGAAGTTGGCGGCATCGCCCAAAATCGCGGCGGCCAAAAGTAGCGCAACCATGACATGAATATTCATGCTTCCGACCGCGGCAATCCCGCCCGCGGCAAACAGCAGCGAATCGCCCGGCAGAAACGGCGTAACCACCAAACCGGTTTCGCAGAAAATAATCAAAAACAACACCGCGTAAATCCATACGCCGTATTGCGCGGAAATCTCGACCAAATGCCGGTCGATGTGGAGGATAAAATCAATAAGGGTCGAAATCACGAGATTTTCCTGAAATGAAAAAGACAGGGGTCGTCTGAAAACAGACGCGTCGCCAAATGTCTGCCATTGTATATGAAACCCATGCCGCGCGCCCCTTTTTCAGACGACCCTGCGCCTTGATGCGCCCTGACAAAACAACGTACAATAAACCCGATTCCAAC
>JUNU01000189.1 GCA_001067655.1 Neisseria lactamica | reverse complement strand
AGCTAAGGCGAGGCAACGCCGTACTGGTTTAAAGTTAATCCACTATAAAAAAGGCAAACCCGATTAGGTTTGCCTTTTTTATTACAAGACTTAATGAACGTCTTTCCAATATTCTTTTTTCAGGAAGTATGCCAGAGGCAGCA
Source organism: Neisseria lactamica (assembly GCA_001067655.1). Lineage (GTDB taxonomy): Bacteria > Pseudomonadota > Gammaproteobacteria > Burkholderiales > Neisseriaceae > Neisseria > Neisseria lactamica_B. Next base: position 32,770 of record JUNU01000189.1, on the reverse strand, counting down.
TTACTGCAAGCAAGAACATCAACACGATATAGCCTGTACGTTTGCGCTGGAGTTGCGCCGGTTCACCCATGTAAACCAAATAGTTCACCAAATCGCGTACATAAGCATCGTACTCTGTTTGGACGACTTTGCCGTTTGGCAAACGACGGCTGTGCGCGCCAGTAGATTCCCAATAGAGCTTAGGTTTCAATTCGCCATGTTCGTCTTTCACCATGACCGGCTGACCTTTGGCATCCAACTCAACCGCTTGAACGCCTTGTTGCTCCCACAAGGGGTGAGGCATGCCGACTTTGTCGAATACGACGTTGTTCCAACCGTTCGGACGGGTCGGATCTTTATAGAAGCCGCGCATATAGGCATACAGATAATCCGCGCCTTTAGAACGGGCAATCAGTGTCAGATCCGGAGGAGCCGCACCAAACCATTTGGCAGCATCTTTAGGATTCATCGCTGCCAACATGACATCACCGACGTTGTCTGTCGTAAACATCAGGTTTTTCTTGATTTCTTCATCAGTCAAACCGATGTCTTTCAGACGGTTGAAACGCATACCACTTGCCGAGTGGCAGGATAAGCAGTAGTTGGTGAAAATTTGAGCACCGCGCTGCAAGCTGACTTGGTCGCGCAGGTCAATCTCAACTTTTTCGTAGTGTCCGCCACCGCTGGCGACGGCGGCACTCATAGGCACTGCCAGTAACAAGGCAGCAAACCAGTTTTTCAGGGTATGTTTCATTTTCGCTGCCCTCATCAGATATTGGTTGCAAACAGGTAAGCACCTACTGCGGTAATACCGACATAAACAAAGAACATGATTTTTTGTTTAGTGGTGCTCATGGTTACGCGTTCCGGAACCGGTTTGTTTGTATCCAGTTTGGTATAGAACGGCATACCCAGGAAGAATGCAAAATAGACGACGGACAGAATGCGCGCAACCAAAGTACGGGTATCGGTTGCTACCATCGCACCCAAAATACCCAAACCGATAAAGGCAATGATGAACAGAACCAACGCAGTTTTGAAGATTGGGCCGCGATAGCGGACGGATTTCACTTCACCTTTATCCAACCAAGGCAACAGGGCAATCAGGACAACTGCCGCGCCCATACCGATTACACCCCAAACCTGAGTACCGAGGAATGAAGGAATTGCACGCAAAATAGCGTAGAACGGGGTGAAATACCATACTGGCGCAATGTGCGGCGGTGTTTTCAGCGCATTTGCTGCATCAAAGTTCGGGGCTTCAAGGAAGTAGCCACCGCCTTCGGGAGCGAAGAACAATACTGAGCAGAAAACAATCAGGAATACGACAACGCCCAAGATGTCTTTGACGGTGTAGTACGGATGGAAAGGAATGCCGTCGAGCGGAACGCCGTTTTCATCTTTGAGTTTCTTGATTTCCACGCCGTCAGGGTTGTTTGAGCCGACTTCGTGCAAGGCGATGATGTGCGCCACGACCAAACCGAGCAACACTATCGGCACAGCGATAACGTGCAGCGCGAAGAAGCGGTTCAGGGTAACATCGGAAACGTTGAAGTCACCGCGGATCCAAGTGGATAAATCAGGACCGATAACAGGGATGGCAGAGAACAGGTTAATAATCACCTGCGCGCCCCAGAAGGACATTTGACCCCAAGGCAACAGGTAGCCCATAAAGGCTTCGGCCATCAATGCCAAGAAAATCAGGGAACCGAAAATCCACACCAATTCACGCGGTTTTTTGTACGAGCCGTAAATCAGGCCGCGGAACATGTGCAGGTATACGACGATGAAGAAGAAAGATGCGCCGGTGGAGTGCATATAGCGGATAATCCAGCCGCCGGACACGTCGCGCATAATGTACTCTACTGCGGTAAAGGCAGCAGGCAGGTGATAGGCATTCAGGTTGCCGTCCGGTTTGTAGTTCATGGTCAGGAAGATACCGCTGACGATTTGAATCACGAGGACAAGCAGAGCCAAAGAGCCGAAGTAGTACCAGAAGTTGAAGTTCTTCGGCGCGTAGTATTGAGCCAAATGCTCATTCCACATTTTAGACAGAGGGAAACGAGCGTCCGTCCAGTCTAACAATGCTTTTGCTTTGCTATTGGTTTGGTTTGCCATAATTATCGTTCCTTATTTTTAGTCTTCGCCTACCAAGACTGTCGTATCGCTCAGATATTTGTAGGGCGGAACAACCAGGTTGGTCGGTGCAGGAACACCTTTATATACGCGACCTGCCATGTCGAATTTCGAACCGTGGCAAGGGCAGAAGAAGCCGCCTTTCCAGTCTGCACCCAAATCTGCAGGGGCAACGTCGGGACGGTAGGTCGGCGAACAGCCCAAGTGGGTGCAGATACCGATGGCTACAAGGATGTTCGGTTTAATCGAACGGGTCTCGTTTTTACAGTTTTCGGGCTGATGATCCACATCCGAATTAGGGTCGGTAACCGCGCCGTTCAAACTTTTCAGGTCTTTGAGCTGCTGATCTGTGCGGTTAACCACCCAAATCGGCTTACCCTGCCATTCGGCAGTCAGCATTTGTCCGGATTCGATTTTGCTAACATCGATTTCGACGGGAGCACCTGCGGCCTTGGCTTTTTCCGACGGGAAAAAGCTTGCCACGAAAGGCGTAGCTACGCCCAAAGCCGCCACACCGCCCGCGCCGCATGTAGCCAGCGTCAGAAAGCGGCGGCGACCGCTATTGATTTCTTGATTATCCATTATTCAGTCGTCCTAAAATTTTGGGAATACCGAGCCATTAAACGATGTAATTCTACCTAGTTTGCTGTGATACTCAAAGCATTATTTAAATTAAGGTAAATTTTCATGACGATTATCAAGGCTTAGGCGGGATTATCTTCGTCGAAATGACAGATTTCCAACTCGAAATGCCGGGCTACCGCTTCGCCCAAAGCACGGACGCCGTAACGTTCCGTCGCATGGTGTCCCGCGCTGACAAACGCAACGCCTGTTTCATTGGCAAGGTGAAACTGCGCTTCCGAGATTTCACCAGTCAGATAAGCATCGACACCTTCGTCTATGGTCGCCTGAAAAAATCCCTGTGCACCGCCGGTACACCATGCGATGCGTTTGATTTCGCGCGACATATCGCCGACGGCTACGGGCTGCCGTCCCAGCGTTGCAGCAATGTGTTGCAACCATTCAGCCAAAGTCTGCGGCGTTTTCAGACGACCTATATTCAACAGGTTCTGTTCGCCAAACTGCTTTTCCACTTCCCAGCCCAACTTCTCGGCAAGCTGCGCGTTGTTGCCCAGCACAGGGTGTGCATCCAGCGGCAGGTGGTAGCCCGCCATATTGATTTGGTGTTGCAATAATGTTTCGATGCGCGCTTTTTTCCAGCCTGTAATCGTTACCGGCTCGTTTTTCCAAAACATTCCGTGATGCACCAAAAGCATATCCACACCCTGCTCCGCAGCAAAATCGACCGCCGCTTTGCTTGCCGTTACCGATGTCGCTATTTTGCCGACCTCCGCCCTGCCCTCGACCTGCAAACCGTTGGGTGCATAGTCTTTGAACATTCCGACCTGCAACACCTCGTCGCACCACGCCAAAATATCGTTGCGTTTCGCCATATCATTCCTTTCAACACATAGCGGATTGAATTTCATAAAACAAGACGAAGCAACGCCATCCCTGTTTCAAATCAATTCACCGCATTCATACAAAATCGGACGCACATTCTAACCGCAAACCCTGATGTGCCCCAATCCCCACGCCGTTCAACACGCGCCCGCATTTACACCCCGGCATGAAATATTTTAATATTACCCATCTCAAAAGGTCGTCTGAAAGCGTGAAACCAATGGATTCCATCATCGAACTGCGCCATCTCAAAACCCTGCTGGCACTCGAAGAAACCGGCAGCGTTTCCCTTGCCGCCAAGCGCGTCTTCCTGACCCAATCCGCCCTTTCGCACCAAATCCGCGCGCTTGAAAACTATTACGACACGCCCCTGTTCGAGCGCAAATCCACGCCCTTGCGCTTCACACCCGCCGGCGAACGCCTGTTGCGGCTCGCACGCGAACTCCTCCCGCAAGTTTCCGCCGCCGAGCGCGACCTCGCCCGCATCATTGAAGGCGAAGCAGGCGAATTGCGGCTGGCAGTCGAATGCCACACCTGTTTCGACTGGCTCATGCCCGCGATGGGCGAATTCCGCCCCATGTGGCCGCAAGTCGAATTGGACATCGTTTCCGGCTTTCAGGCAGACCCCGTCGGACTCTTATTGCAACACCGCGCCGATCTCGCCATCGTATCCGAAGCCGAAAAACAAAACGGCATCAGCTTCCGCCCCTTGTTCGCCTACGAAATGGTCGGCATCTGCGCCCAAGACCACCCGCTTGCCGCCAAAACCGTTTGGGAGGCAGAAGACTTCATCGGCGAAACCCTCATTACCTATCCAGTTCCCGACGAAATGCTCGACCTGCCCAAAAAAATATTGTTACCCAAAGGCATCAACCCACCGCGCCGCCGCAGTGAACTGACCATCGCCATCATCCAACTCGTCGCCAGCAAACGCGGCATCGCCGCCCTGCCCTACTGGACCGTGATGCCCTATCTCGAAAAAGGCTACGTCGTCCACCGTCAAATCACCGCCAACGGCCTGCAAAGCGAACTCTACGCCGCCACGCGCACCGAAGACGCCGACAAAAGCTATCTCGACAACTTCTGCCAAATCGTCCGCGAACGCAGCTTCGCCGATCTCCCCGGCTTGAGCGAACTGAAAATGTTCGGGCAGGATTGATGTTTTCTTGAAACAGGGTATCGCGACATTCACGCACTTCGATTTCCATATCAAAAGGTCGTCTGAAAACCCAAATCTCAGGTTTTCAGACGACCTTTTTACTTCATCTCCCCGATTTAGCCTTCTTCAGGCAGCTTGGTGATTTTTACCCGCTCGATGCGTTGACCGTCTTTTTCAACGACTTGGAAACGCCAGCCGTGAAAATCGGCAAAATCGCCGACATCGGGAATGCTTTGCAGTTCTTCCATAATCAGTCCGGCGACAGTGTGGAAGTCGGCATCTTCTTCCTGTGGCGGGAGGTTAAGTTGCGGCGCAAGTTCGACGTATTCGAGCGAACCGTCCACGGTCAGGCTTTCATCGGCATTTTCTTGAACGGCGGGTTCTTCTTGGCGTTCAAACTCTTCGGGAAATTCGCCTGCGATGGTTTCCAGCAGGTCTTTCATGGTAACCATGCCCAAAACCGCGCCGAATTCATCGACCACCAAAGCATAATCCGCGCTGCTTTGGCGGAACAGTTCAATCGCGCCCAATGCAGTCGTACTGTCCGGCAGGACTAGCGGCTGGCGCAGGACGGCTTGGATATTGAGTTCGCCGGTTTCGAGCAGTTGGGCGAGCAGGTCTTTTTTGTTGATGTAGCCCAACGGTTCGTCCACACCGGCTTTACCGACGACGAGCAGCCGGCTGTATGGGGTATTTTGCAGTTGGGCGTGTTGCTCTTCGCGGCTTTGAGAGATGTCCAAACGCTCAATGTCGCGACGGGGAATCATCACGCCGAGGATGGGGCGTTCGGCAAGCGTGAGAACGCTGCGTATCATGGATTTTTCGTTTTCCTCAAAATGCCCGTCGTCCTCTGCTTCGTTGCCCGCTTTGGCAAGCACACTTTCGCGTATGCCCATCATGCCCAAGACGTTCTCGGCGGTTCGTTTGCGCCACGAGCTGCTGATGTAGTCGTTTTTGCGGCTGTTGCGCTGCGAAATTTGGTTGAACGCTTCAATCAGGATGGAGAAGCCGATAGCGGCGTAGAGGTAGCCTTTCGGGATGTGGAAATGGAAGGCTTCGGCGATAAGGCTGAAACCGATCATCAGCAGAAAACCTAAGCAGAGCATGACGACGGTAGGATGTCTGTCCACAAACTCGGTCAGCGGTTTGCTGGCGGAAATCATGACGGTCATGGCAACGGCAACCGCGCCCATGGCGACGACGATGTGATCGACCATGGCGACGGCAGTGATGACGGAATCGATGGAAAATACCGCGTCAAGAATCAGGATTTGGGCAACCACGCTCCAAAACCGCGCGTATTTCTTCTGACTGTCGGCAACGGCAAACTGGTTATGCCCTTCGAGGCGCTCGTGCAGCTCGGTGGTGGCTTTGTAGAGCAGGAAGATACCGCCCGCGAGCATAATCATGTCTTTGCCGGAAACGTCCAACCCGCTGATGTGGAACAGCGGGCGCGTCAGGGTCATGATGTGTGCCATGAAGCCGAGCATGATGATGCGGATAATGACCGCAAGCCCCAAACCGGTAATACGCGCGCGGTCGCGTTGGGCAGGTTTGACTTTGTTCGCCAAAATAGCGACGAAAACGAGGTTGTCTATCCCCAAGACAACTTCGAGTACCAGAAGCGTGGCGAAGCCTATCCAAGTATGTGGCTCTGCCAACCAACTGAAATCCATGATTTTTGTATTCCTTTGTGTTCAAACGCAAAAAGGCAGCCTGAAACGCTCAAGCTGCCTGATTCATATCGATACGCACGAAAAACGGCGGGCGGTCATGCTGCTCTGCTCTGGGTCTTTCATGTGTGCGTATGTCTCAAGTAAAAATAATGTAAATAGTTTAGCAGTTTGGAAGACGGATGGCAAAAGGTCGTCTGAAAACAAGGAAATTGGCTTTCAGACGACCTCCCAATCGGCTTTAAATAACCTGCTCTTTGTTTTTGGCCGCAGCGGCGTTTTTCGTCATAAAACCGTCTATCGGCGCATAACCCACGAAATCAGCGTTTTCATCCATGATGACTACCCAGTCTTTTGTACGGCTGCTGGTCAGAGGCAGGAAGAACAAAGGTTTGCCGGAGGAAGATACTTTGGCTGATTTGACGATATCCGCTTCAGACATATTGCGGGCGGCAGCCAATTCGGACAACGGCTTCATCACGCGGCGGATTTTTTCGCGCTCGGCTGGGCCGTCGGGCAGCCACCAATTCGGACGCATACTCGGTTCGATACCCGTCAGCGACAAGCTCAGGCTTTCATTGCCTTCATCGACATTGGCAGCCTCGCGTACGCCTACGCGCTCTATACCGAACCAAGGCAGGGTTTTGAAGCCATCTTTGGCTTTTGCCAAATCCGCCTTATCGATTTCGGCGGCAGTCACAATATTGATACGGTCGCGCTCAAAAGCTGCGGCAACAGGACGGGCAAGGGATACGCTGTACAACCCGTAAATCAAAGCGGCAAGCTGAATGGCGCCGATTAAGGAATAATCGACCACGCGTTCGCGCATTTTTTTCTTGGGGCTGGCAAGAATCAGGGTCAACAGCGGACCGCATACGATGTCAACCGACACGACCAACTTATACAAATCCAAGCCGCCGGTCAGTTCGGCATAGGGAAAGGGATACCAGACTTCAAAAACAAGCAGCGCCGCCAAGCCTGCTAAAACAAGACTGACCAGCAGATGCAGCGAGGCGCTTTTCACGGCGAAACGCCATCGCGAAACATGTTGAGTATTTTCCATAATGTTTGTCCGTAACGTAATTATTTGAAATATGATTTTTTGAAGACGTCATTATATCGAAATATAAAAGTTTTGCGGAAAACCAAATAAACATTTTTTTACATACCCCATGTTAAAATCCGCATTCTTCAAATATTTCAATATGATGCTATGCATACTTCCGATATTGACACAGACGATGCGGCTCACGAATACCACGCCGACAATCCCGATTTTCCTTCTAAAACCATTGTGGCGACGCTGTTTATCGGTGCGTTTTTCGGCTATCTCAACGACACGCTTTTAAATGTCGCGCTCACGCCGATTATGAAGGATTTTGGGGTCGACAAAACCACCGTCCAATGGCTGACGACGGGCTTTTTGCTGGTAATGGGCGCGTTCACACCGATTACGGCGGGCGTGATTCAATGGTTTGAAACGCGCAAGATGGTGTTGTTTACGCAGGCGACGTTTCTGGCGGGTTCGCTGATTTGCGCGTTTGCGCCGACTTTCGGGATTCTGGTCGCGGGGCGGATGGTGCAGGCGGTGTCTGCCGCATTTTTCGTACCGCTCCTGTTTAACGGCATTTTGTCGATTTACCCACCGAACAAACGCGGAACGGCGATGGGCGTGATCACCATGATGTTCACCGCCGCGCCCGCAATGGGCCCGACGCTGTCGGGCATCATCATCGACCACACGCATTGGCGCGTGCTGTTCGGCTTTACCGCGCCGTTTATGCTGGCGGCGATGGTGTTGGTGGGCAAGTACCTGACAGTTAACTTGAGCAACATCAGCCGTCCGAAGATTGATATTTTGTCGGCCGTGCTGTCGATTGCGGGCTTGGGCGGGCTGGTGTATGCGAGCAGTAATTTCGCCTATCTGCCGCTGGCGGAATTTATCCTGCTGTTTGCCGCTTCCGTCGCACTGGTGGGCTGGTTCGCATACCGCCAGTCCCGCTTAGCAACGCCGCTGCTGAACCTTCGGGCGTTTGAGTATAAGCAGTTCCGCCATTGCGTCGTGATTCTGGCGGGCGCGGTGTTCCTGTTTTTAGGTTTGGAACTGATGATGCCGATGTACACGCAGCAGGTGCTGATGCTGACCGGTACGGCGACGGGGCTGATTCTGATGCCCGCGAGCATCGCCCAGGCGGTTGCCGCGCCTTTGTTCGGCAAACTGCTGGACAAGAAAGGCGGACGGTTTGTCGTATTGCCCGCCACGGTGATGCTGACGGTGTCGCTGGTGGTGTTGTGGCTGTTTTTGCGGATTGACACGCAAGTCATGATGCTGACCGCCATGTTCACGCTGATGGCGATGTCCGTCTCCGCCTGCGTAACGGGCGAAACCCACGGCTTGAACGCGCTACCGAAAAAACTCAATCCCCACGGCGCGGCGATTCTGACCACCATCAACCCGATTGCCGGCGCGATCGGTGCGGCATTTTTCGTCGGCGCAACCAATATCGGCGAGAAACTGTCCTCCGCCGCCTCTCCGCAACAAGCCATGCTTGACGGCATCCATCTGGCGATGGGCAGCGCGCTGGTGTTGGGCGCAGTGATGGTATTTTTCGCCATGCGCCTGAAACATCACGAACCGGACAAGCAAGTTTGAACATAAGGTACCAAACAGGCATTTGAAAGAAGCCGAAAACAGCACAAAGAGGTCGTCTGAAAAAATGCAAAAACCGTCAGGACGACAGGTTATCTCTTGTTTTCTATACCGAAACCGCCTCAGTTTGCTATAATGCCCAGTTTCATCAAACCGCAATACCACACTTTAAAGGACAAAAAATGGGTTTTCTGCAAGGTAAAAAAATCCTGATCACCGGCATGATTTCCGAGCGTTCCATCGCTTACGGCATTGCCAAAGCCTGCCGCGAACAAGGCGCGGATTTGGCGTTTACCTACGTTGTTGACAAACTGGAAGAGCGCGTCCGCAAAATGGCCGCCGAATTGGGTTCCGAACTCGTGTTCCGCTGCGACGTTGCCAGCGACGACGAAATCAACCAAGTTTTCGTTGACTTGGGCAAACATTGGGACGGCCTCGACGGTTTGGTGCACGCCATCGCGTTTGCTCCGAAAGAAGCTTTGAGCGGCGACTTCCTCGACAGCATCAGCCGCGAAGCGTTTAACACCGCACACGAAATTTCCGCATACAGCCTGCCCGCATTGGCAAAAGCCGCCCGTCCGATGATGCGCGGCAGAAACTCCGCCATCGTCGCCCTGAGCTACTTGGGCGCGGTTCGTGCGATTCCCAACTACAACGTCATGGGCATGGCAAAAGCCAGCCTCGAAGCAGGCATCCGCTTTACCGCCGCCTGCTTGGGCAAAGAAGGCATCCGTTGCAACGGCATTTCCGCCGGTCCGCTCAAAACCCTCGCTGCTTCCGGCATTGCCGATTTCAGCAAACTCTTGGGACACGTCGCTTCCCACAACCCGCTCGGCCGCAACGTAACCATCGACGAAGTCGGCAACACTGCCGCCTTCCTGCTCTCCGAACTTTCTTCAGGCATTACCGGCGAAATCACTTACGTTGACGGCGGTTACAGCATCAACGCTCTGAACGATGAAGAGGCGTAATTATTTGTAATATTTCGTAGAAAAAGACAACTTATTACGCAAAAATCCGTCTGAATAAGTGGTGTAAAAAAGTTACACTTCGATTTCAGACGGTTCTTTTTTCATATAAAAGGCGGCATATTTCGGGAATTTTGTCATATATACAAATTTTAACTTTTGTAAAATTTGTTTAACGAATAACACGATACCATGCCTGCCGGTTTGGAAAAGCTTGTCCGTCGCTTCGGATGCGCTTTTTTAAAAATTTCACTTTATTATCCACAAACATACAGGAGGACATTTATGTCTATTGCTTCAGAATTTAAACAGTTTATTATGCGCGGCAACGTTATCGACTTGGCAGTCGGTATGGTTGTCGGTACTGCGTTCAGCGGCATCGTTAAATCTTTGGTTGACGACGTAATCATGCCCCCTATCGGTCTGTTGATCGGCGGCGTTGACTTCTCCAACCTGTTCATTACCCTGAAAAACGGTGCGCAAGCACCCGCAGAAGGCTATGCCAACTTGGCAGCCGCTCAAGCAGCCGGTGCCGTTACCCTGAACCTTGGTCTGTTCATCAACTCCGTTATCAGCTTCCTGATCATTGCTGCTGCGATTTTTGCCGTTATCAAAGCATTGAACTCCATGAAAAAAGCCGAAGCGCCTGTTGAAGAAGCACCTGCAGAGCCTAGCGAAGAAGTATTGCTGTTGCGCGAAATCCGCGACTCGCTGAACAAAAAATAATCTTTTGAAGATTTGAAATAAAAGGTCGTCTGAAAATTTTCAGACGACCTTTTTGTTTTGCGTATCTCTCTGATATTAATAATTTACGGTTTACGGTATCGGATTGCGTGGGATAACAATTCTTCAATCTCTATCCACATAGCTCCTCCCATTTACAGCAAACCCGGCTGACCCAATGCCGGGTCGGTCGCGCGAGCGGCTTGTGCGTCTTCAACGGTCAGCCCCAAGGCTTTCGCCACGCCTTCACCGTAGGCAGGGTCGCAACGGTGGCAGTTGCGGATGTGGCGGTATTTGATGAAGTCGGGCGCGTCGCCCATGGCTGCGGCGGTGTTGCCGAACAAAGCCTGTTTCTGCGCGTCGTTCATCAGGTTAAACAAGGCGCGCGGTTGGCTGAAATAGTCGTCATCGTCTTGGCGGTAGTCCCAGTGCGCCGCGTCGCCGTTGATTTTCAAAGGCGGTTCGGCGAAGTCGGGCTGTTGCTGCCATTGGCCGAAGCTGTTGGGTTCGTAGTGCGGCAGGCTGCCGTAGTTGCCGTCGGCGCGGCCTTGTCCGTCGCGCTGGTTGCTGTGGACGGGGCAACGCGGGCGGTTGACTGGGATTTGGCGGAAGTTCACGCCTAAGCGGTAGCGTTGCGCGTCGGCGTAATTGAACAGACGGGCTTGCAGCATTTTGTCGGGGCTGGCGCCGATACCGGGCACGAGGTTGCTCGGGGCGAAGGCGGATTGTTCCACATCGGCGAAGAAGTTTTCGGGATTGCGGTTCAACTCGAATTCGCCCACTTCAATCAGTGGATAGTCTTTTTTTGGCCAAACTTTGGTCAGGTCGAAGGGATGATACGGCACTTTTTCCGCATCAGCTTCAGGCATGACTTGGATGTACATCGTCCATTTCGGAAACTCGCCGCGTTCGATGGCTTCGTACAAGTCGCGTTGGTGGCTTTCGCGGTCGTCTCCGATGATTTTCGCAGCTTCTTTGTCGGTCAGGTTTTTAATGCCTTGCTGGGTGCGGAAATGGAATTTCACCCAAAAACGCTCGCCCGCTTCGTTCCAGAAGCTGTAAGTATGCGAACCGAAGCCGTGCATATGGCGGTAACTGGCGGGAATGCCGCGGTCGCTCATGACGATGGTAACTTGGTGCAGGGCTTCGGGCAGCAGCGTCCAGAAGTCCCAGTTGTTCGTAGCGGAGCGCATATTGGTGCGCGGGTCGCGTTTGACCGCCTTGTTCAAGTCGGGGAATTTGCGCGGGTCGCGCAGGAAGAACACAGGCGTGTTGTTGCCAACCATATCCCAGTTGCCTTCTTCGGTATAAAACTTCAACGCAAAGCCGCGGATGTCGCGTTCCGCATCGGCTGCGCCGCGCTCGCCTGCCACGGTGGTGAAACGGGCGAACATCTCGGTTTTCTTACCGACTTCGCTGAAAATTTTGGCGCGGGTGTATTTCGTGATATCGTGCGTCACGGTGAACGTACCGAACGCACCCGAACCTTTGGCGTGCATACGGCGTTCGGGGATGACTTCGCGCACGAAGTCGGCGAGTTTTTCATTCAGCCACAAATCCTGCGCCAGCAACGGGCCGCTCGGACCAGCGGTCAGGCTGTTTTGATTGTCGGCAACGGGGGCGCCGTTGTTCATAGTCAGGTGGGTTACGGGACATTTAGAGACGGTCATGATGATTTCCTTTGTGAAATGGTCAGTGGTTTATAAAACGATTTGCCGAAAAGCATATTCGTAGCCGGTTTCTTGGCATTCATAAATTTCTTGTATCGACATTTATTTTTCCTTTTTCTTAAGCTATGAACAGAACTATACAGAAAGGTCTTGACTATTGAAACTATGACTTCAATTTAATATTGTTATTATTAATTGAGATTTTATTTTTGTTAGATTTTTATTATCGAATAAACATGTTAAACAAAAAGGTCGTCTGAAACTGTTTCAGACGACCTTTTTGTATCTCCGTTCGCATTAAAGCTTGCGCATCATCATCATGAAATATGCGCCGCCTATGAGCGTGGCCATCATTCCGGCGGGGACTTCGTAAGGGAACATTACCTGCCTGCCCAGCCAGTCGGCCATCATCATAACCGATGCGCCGATGAGTGCGGCGGCGGCAAGTTGCTGTTTCGGCAGGCGTGCGCCGAGCATACGAGCCAGATGCGGCGCAAGCAGTCCGACGAAGCTCAAGGGGCCGATAAGCAGTGTGGATAAGGCGGTTAACGCTGCGCTTGAGACGATCAGCACCAGCCGTGCGAGGGGGACGTTGATGCCGACGGAGCGGGCGATTGTTACGTTCAGGCTGAGCAGTCCGAGCCAGCGTTGCAGCGTGAGGATGAGGAGGAGCGAGACGGCGGCGAGGAGGCCGACGGTAAGGGCAGATTCGGGCGTTGCCTGATAGGTCGAACCTGACATCCACAATAAAAGCAGTTGTACGCGGAAATCGCCGGTTGCCATCCAAATGCGGATGGCGGCATCGGCGAGTGCGGCCAGCGCCATGCCGGTAAGCAGGATTTTTTCGGGAGTAAATCCGTTTTTGCGGTTGAACAGCATCAACAGCCCCAAGGATACGAGAGCGGAAACGATACCTGTCAGCCAAAACCAGCCGCTGCCCGAGGTAATGCCGAACAGCATCACTACCGACATCGCGCCGAATGCCGTTCCAGAGCTGATGCCCAAGAGTTCGGGCCCCGCCATCGGGTTTTGCGTCAGCCTTTGTAGTATGACGCCGGTCAACGCGAGCATAGTGCCGGTGGCGGCGGCGAGCAGCACGCGCGGGTAGCGGAATACGAAATATTCCGGGTCTATGGTCAGGCGCAGGGTTTCGTCATAGCGTCCGACCGTAAACGCCAATACCGATACGGCGACGGCGATAAGCAGCAGAAAACGCAAGAGGCGCGGGACGTGCGGCGCGGCGGTTGAAATATCGGAGGTTGTCTGAAACGAAGGACGCGGAGGTGCTTTCGCCGTCAGCCACAACAAAAGCGGCGCGCCGACGAGGGCAGTTACAGCGCCGGCGGGCAGATCGGTGCCGCGGTAGTGTTTCAGCAGCATCAGGCCGTTGTCCGTCAGCATCAAAAGCAGTGCGCCGACGATGAAGGAACAAATCAGGCGCATGGACAGCGTGCGTACGCCCATTTGCCGCACCAGCGTCGCCGCCGCCAATCCGACAAAGCCCATCATGCCGACAAAGCCGACCACGCCCGCACTCAAAAATGCAGCAACCGCCAAAGACAGCAGACGGATTTTCTTTACCGGTATGCCTGCCGATTCCGCCTGCGTGTCGCCCAGGCTCATGATGTTTAACGGTTTGATTAAAAAGGCGGTAAGTATGGCGGCAACAGCAATCCGCCACAAAAGCCCCAACGTATCGCGCCAACTGTCCTGCACCAGGGAGCCGCTGCCCCACTGCATCACGCCGCGCGTCTCTTCGCTGAAAAACAGCATCACGATACCGGTGAGGGAACCCAGATACAGGCTGACCACCAAACCCGCCAGCACGACGCTGAGCGGTTGCAGGGCGCGCCGTGCCGACAGCCGCAATACTGCGCCCAAAGCCGCCGCTGCGCCGGCAAACGCCACGGCGGACGTGCCGTAGGCAAGGAAAGAAGGGGCGAACACGGTCGCCGCCACCAAAGCCGCCTGCGCGCCACTGCTGACTGCCAGTGTACTGTCGGATGCGAGCGGATTGCGCATCAACTGCTGCATCAGCATGGTCGCCATCGCCGTACTGCCGCCCGCGAGCAGCGCCATCGCCATGCGGGGCAGAGTGTTGTTCTGCACCATCAGCGCATCCAAAGGCAGGCTGTCGGGACGGTCAAACAGCCGCAGCCACGGCAGCGTCCATTCCAGCTTCAATATCCAAAACGCCGTCAGCGCGCACGATATTGCCAACGCGGCGGCAAGGATAGGCAGGGGTCGTCTGAAAATCTTTACCATGCGGCTTCCTTTTGTGCGGACGGGTTTTCAGACGACATCGAACGCATCAGTTGCAAAGTGAAACGCTGCATGGACGGCAGTGCGCCGTAGCTCCACGACGGCTCGAAGATGCGGCGGTTTGCAGGGCGGCAGAACGGCAGGCGTTGCCAAAGCGCGCTTTTTTCGAGCGTTGCACGTGTATTTTGAGGATGCGGTTTGACGATGATTAGCAGCGTGTCCGGCGGCAGCTTTGCCAAATCTAAAAGCGTGATGTTTTCGAAACCCCATTCGTTGCTTTTTCCCGTCCAGGCATTGTTCAGCCCCAATTTGTCGAACACGGCCTGAAACAGCGAAGTCTTGCCGTAAATCCGCAAATGCCGCCCGTCGGCAAACTGCACCACCGCAAACGGGCGGCCGCGATATGCCGAAAGCGCGGGTTTGGCGCGGGCAAACAGGTTTTCCGTACCGGCAATCAGCTTTTCGGCAGCGGCAGGGTCGCCGATGATTTTACCCAGCCTGCGCGTGGCTTCGACCGTGTGGGCATATTCGATGCCTTTTGCCGTGCCGAAATCCACTTCGCGTACCGGGGCGATTTTTTCAAACTGGGACTTGGCGGCGGCATACCAGGAAGATTGCACGAAAAAATCAGGCTTTATCTGATACAGCCGCTCCAAATTCGGCTGGAAGCGCAGCCCAGCTTCCTTGACGGCAGCGGGCAGCGGCGGATGGTTCACCCAGGTATCGTACACACGGCGGTCGGCGACGCTGACGGGCGGATGCCCCATCGCCGTCAGTGTTTCGGCGACCGTCCAGTCCGAAGTCGCCACGCGCGGTGCGGCGGGTGCAGGCAGGGAAAACAGGAGGGCGGCGGTAAAAAACAGCCGTGCGGCAAGGCGGGGAATGTCGTCTGAAAAGCGGTGGGACATCAGCTTGGAAGGTCTTTCGGTTTTTGAATAAAGGGTCGTCTGAAACATATCGGATACAGGTATTCCACAATGGTCTGCAATGTCATCCGGTTTGGATTCGGGCGGTGGATTTTATGGTCGGAGCTTATGCGGCGGGACGGCTTGCCTGCGTCAAGGCAATGCCACGGGGCGGCCGTTTTCAGGATGGGTGATGATGTTCATATCGACGCTGTAAATGTCTTTCAACACTTCTGCGGTCATGATGTCGGCGGGTTTGCCCGTTTTTAATAGCCGTCCCTGTTTGAGCGCGACCAGTTCATCGCAATACTGCGCCGCCAGATTAATGTCGTGGATGACGATGATGACGCCCAAACCCAAATCGCGAGACAGCTTGCGCACCAGTGCCATCACGTCGATTTGGTGGGCGATGTCCAAAGCGGCAAGCGGTTCGTCCAGCAACAAAAAGCGGCTTTGCTGCGCCAGGCACATCGCCAGCCAGACGCGCGAACGTTCGCCGCCCGAAAGCGTATCGACGATTTGATCGGCAAATTTTTCCGTATGCGTCAGCCGCAACGCCTGTTCCACCGCCTGTCTGTCCGCATCGTTCGTGCGCCCTAAAAGCCCGCTCCAGGCATAACGCCCCATCATAACCAGCTCGCGCGCGGTCAGCGCGGTGGCGGCGGGCAGGTGCTGCGGAAGATAGGCGACTTCTTTGGCGTATGCGCGGGCGGAATAGGCGCGTATTTCTTTGTCGTTCAGCAATATCCTGCCGCCTGCGGGTTCATGCTGGCGGGTGAGCAGTTTCAACAGCGTGGACTTGCCCGAGCCGTTATGACCGATGAGGCCGTACACGCGGTTAGGGGAAAAGTTGACGCTGATGTCGTGCAGCAGCGAGCGGCCGGGTATGGCGAAGGTGGCGTTTTGGATTTGGAACACGTTTCAGACGACCTTTTGGTGGGTTTGACGTTATGTCGGAGAAAGCGGCGGCGCGGCAAAACCCTTTGCCCGTTGTCGGTGCCGATGCCGCAAAGGCGGAGTTTTACGGCGGTTGTCCGAAAGCGTAGGGCAAAGTCGGACGCTTCAGGCTCCAAGGTCGTCTGAAAACGTTTCAGACGACCTTTGGACCGTTGGAGGCCGTTTGCCGTCCGTCCCTTAAAAATCGACCGAAGCCGACAGGGTGAAGCTGCGCGGTGCGCCGGCGTTCAGGTAGCCGTTATTAGGGTATCCGCCGACGGATGCCCAGTATTTCTTGTTGGCAATATTATCGAGGCGGGCGCGGAAGGTGGCTTCGTGCCTGCCGATTTGGGTGCGGTAGCGCGCGCCGAGGTCGAAGCGCGTCCAGCCGCCGACTTTAAGCGTATTGGCCGCATCGGCGTAGGAAGAACCGGTGTAAACCATGCGTCCGTCAAATGCCAAACCCTGCACTTTCGGCACTTCCCATTCCAAGCCGATGTTGGCTTGGGTTTTAGCCGCGCCGA
This sequence comes from Neisseria lactamica, assembly GCA_001067655.1. GTDB lineage: Bacteria > Pseudomonadota > Gammaproteobacteria > Burkholderiales > Neisseriaceae > Neisseria > Neisseria lactamica_B. Next base: position 15,721 of record JUNU01000189.1, on the reverse strand, counting down.
TGGTACGTTTGCCGTCAGTTGAAGATGAGCCGGTAGATTTCTGCTTGGCATCAAGCAGGGTAATGCCGCCCAAGAGCCTCACACCTTGTGCGACTTCCCCGTAAACGGTGATTTCCGCGCCCCGGTGGCGGTCTTTGCCTTCGGAGGTGAAGCGGGCGGTGTTGCCGCTTTCGGCAACGTAAAGCGAACGCGGTTTGTCGGTGTGGAACAGGGCCAATCCCGCGCCGAAGCCGTTGGCTTCAAATTTCGTGCCGATTTCTTTTTGTTTGGAAACATAGGGTTTGAGCGATTCGCCGGCATTGCTGACGGCGTAGGCCCGGCCGTTGATGGAGGCAGTCGAGCCTGCGGTCGCGCCTTGTCCCAGGCTTTCGATGTAGTTGCCGTACACCGACCAATTCGGCGTGATGCGGTACACCGCGCCGACGGCGGGACTGAGGCGCGATTTTTTGTAATTTTCGGTTTGCGCGCCCGTATTATAGGCGTAAGCCTTGTTATGCACCTGCTGCCAGCGCGCCCCGAGCATGAATTGCAGGCGTTTGTCCCAAAGGCTGAAGGTGTCGCCCAAGGCGAAGCTGGTCAGACGTGTTTTGCCGGTAACGGCAGGATTGCCCATGTCGTTGCCCGAATACAGCGGGTCGGCGGCTGCGGGTTGCGGATAGCGGGACGGGTTGTAGAGGTTGGTCGTATATTGGTTGCCCCAATCCATGATGTAAGCGTTTTTGCGCGAGGACTGGAAGCGGTTGGCGGCGGCAACCCATTCGTGTTCTACCGCGCCGGTGTTGAATTTGCCGCGCAAACCGACTTCGCCCGTATCAATTTTGTCTTTACGCGTGTTGTCGAAGCGGTAAATCGAGCCGTTGCCGTTGATGTTGCTGACGGTCAGGTTTGCCAGAGAATTGTTTTCCTTGCTGCGGCGGAAGCCATAGGCGGCGTAGGCAGTCAGGTTGTCGTTGAAATCGTATTCGCCGCGCATTGTGCCGAACCAGTCGCGCTCGTTGGAATACGTCCACGGCTGCGCCCAGTTGGACGAGGCATCAGGCGCGGCCGGCACGGCGGTCAGGCCTGACAGGGTAACATTGGTACGCGTGGCTTTGAGCTTGTTGTCCTGCCAGCCCAAATCGGCGGACAGGCGGGCATTTTCATTGCGCCAGTCTAGGCCGACATTGACCAGGCTGAGTTTGGACTTTTCGTCGTCTATTGCGGTTTTGCCGTTATGGTGCGCCGCATTGACGCGCACGCCGAATTCCTGATTTTGTCCGAAACGGCGCGCCACGTCCGCCGCCAAACCACCGCGTTTTCCCGCGCCGTAATTGGCAGTCAGCCGGTTCAATCCTTCATTGGACGCGCGTTTGGGCAATACGGATACCGTGCCGCCGATATTGTTGCCGCCCGGCGCCATGCCGTTTAAGAAGGCGGATGCGCCGCGCTGGACTTCCACGCGTTCGAAAAGCTCAGTGGCGATGTATTGGCGCGGCAGGATGCCGTAAAGGCCGTTGTACATGGTATCGTCCGATTCGGCGGCAAAGCCGCGTATGAAATACGCTTCCTGAAAATTGCCGTAACCGCGCGCAACGCGGACGGTCGGGTCGTTTTGCAGTACGTCGCCGACGCTGCGCGCATGTTTGTCCTGAATCAGCCTATTGGTGTAAGCAGTATTGGAGAACGGCGATTCTAGGTTTTTTTTATTGCCCAAAATACCCACGCGGCTGCCGCGCGCCACCTGTCCGCCCTTAAATGCAGGAATCAAACCGCCCTTGGATGCATCCGCGCTGGCGGTTACGGTGATGGTTTCAAGTTCGGCGGTTTCTCGGACTTGGGGTTCGTCTGAGGCAAATGCCGCCGAAACGGCAAGGAGGGAGAGGCTGAGGATGCTGAGTCTGGAAGCGGGCTTAATCATTTGTATTTTCTTTCAAAAGTCGATCGCAACGGTTAATTCTAAAAGAAAATTAATTTCATTTCAAAAAAAATAAATGATAAAAGGTCGTCTGAAGCTTTTTTTCAGACGACCTTTTGACTGAATGGCTGTCAACTTTACCGTTTACGCCGCGTCGTACAAACCGCGCACCACCCTGCCGATGGCGGCGATGCCTTTTTCCAGCGTTTGAGCGTCCTGCGCGATGCTCATGCGGATGCACTCGCTCGCGTGCGGGTAATCCTGCGTGTCGATGCCGACGAAGAAATGTTCGCCCGGAATAATCAGCGTGTCTTCGGCTTTGAGCATTTCGTACAGGGTTTGCGATGAAACGGGCAGGTTTTCAAACCAGAGCCACAGGAAAATCGCGCCTTCGGGCTTGTGGATTTTCAGCGGATACGCGCCCAGCTCGCGCTTGAGCAGCGAGACGGCGGTTTGCGCCTGATTGCGGTAAAACGGCCGGATGACGTCGTCTGAAAGCTGTTTCAGACGACCGTCCTGCAACAGCGGCGTTGCGATGGCCGCGCCGAAACGGGTGGGCGACAGGTTCACAATCGCGTTCAGGCTGCTGACGGCTTTGACGACTTCGGGCGCGGCGACGATGATGCCGGTGCGCACGCCCGGCAGGCCGACTTTGGAAAAGCTGAAGCAGAGGATGATGTTTTCGTGCCAATTCAACGTAACATCGCTGTAAATGATGTTGGGGAACGGCATTCCATAGGCGTTGTCGATAATCAGCGGAATGCCGTATTTTTGCGCCAAAGCGTCCAGCCGCGCCATTTCGCCGTCGGTCAGCACGTTGCCGGTCGGGTTGGTCGGGCGCGAACAGCAAATCGCGCCGATTTTGCCCGCTTTGAGTTCGGGCAGGCTTTCCAGTGCGTCAAAGTCCACGCGGTATTTGAAGAAGCCTGCTTCGCCTTCGTGTTCGACAGCTTCGATTTTTGGTTTGACGGAAACAAAGTGCTGCCCTTCAACATGCACGTCGGCATAGCCGATGTATTCGGGCGCGAGCGGCAGCAGGATGGCTTTCTCTACGGAAAGGTCGTCTGAAACCTTAAATTTGCCGCCGAAGAGGTTGAAAAGATAGAAAAACGCGTTCTGCGAACCGTTAGTCAACGCGATATTGTCGGCGATCAGGTTCCAGCCGTATTCGCGGTTGAGGAAGGCGGTCAGCGCGTCAATCAGCGCAGCATCGCCTTGGGGATTGGAGTAATTGCCGATGTTCTCGACAGCGTGCTCCGCCGCCAGCTTGGAAAATACGTCGGCGAACACGGCGTTGACTTCGGCAATCCGCGCCGGATTGCCGCCGCCGAGCATGTTGACGGGTTTGTCGCTTTTGAGCGCGTCGCCGAGGTCGTCCATAAGTTGCAGGATGCCGCTGTGTTGCGTGAATTTTTCGCCAAATGCTGAAAACTGCATGATGACTCCGTGTAAATATGATTGGCGGGGATTATATCAGCTTGATATGGCGAGGGGTCGTCTGAAAATGAATGTGGCGGGTTTGACGCACCATTGTCCCAACATCGCAAGAATATGTGACGGCAATTCATCTGCCCTGCCCTCTTAAAAATTCAGACGACCCGATGAATCTCATCAGGTCGTCTGAAAATGTGAACGTCGGAAAAAGGAAAGCGACTTAGCGGATTTTCAGCGTACTCAATCCGATTAACACCAAGACGATGGTAATAATCCAGAAGCGGACGACGACTTGGGTTTCTTTCCAGCCTTTTTGTTCGTAGTGGTGATGGATGGGCGCCATCAGGAAGATGCGTTTTTTGGTTCTCTTATACCAGCCGACCTGAAGCATAACGGACACGGCTTCAACGACAAATAATCCACCCATGATGACGAGGACGAACTCTTGGCGGACGATGACGGCAACGGTACCGAGTGCCGCCCCCAATGCCAGCGCGCCGACGTCGCCCATGAAAACTTGCGCGGGATAGGCGTTGAACCACAAAAATCCGAGACACGCGCCGCACATGGCGGTACAGAAAATCACGACTTCGTTCGCGCCTGCGACATAAGGCAGTTGCAGGTATTGGGCGAATTGCGAGTGTCCGCTGGCGTAAGCGAAGATGGCGAGGCCGGCGGCAACGAGGACGACGGGGAAGGCGGCAAGTCCGTCAAGACCGTCGGTCAGGTTGACGGCGTTGGAAGTGCCGACGATGGTCAGATAGGTCAGGACGACGAAGCCGACCACGCCCAGCGGCAAGGCGACTTGTTTGAAGAAGGGAACGATGAGGATGTTGTTGGAGGAGTTTTCAGCAAGGAAGAACAGGGCAAGCGCGGCAACGATGGCGACGCTCGACTGCCACACCATTTTGAATTTGGCGGAAACGCCGTTGGGATCTTTATAGACGACTTTTCGCCAGTCGTCGTAAAAACCGAGCGCGCCTGTGGCGAGCAATACGCCCAAGAGAATCCAAATATACGGGTTCGCCCAGTTGCCCCACAACAGCGTGGACACGGTGATGGCGGTCAGAATCAGCGAACCGCCCATTGTCGGCGTGCCGTTTTTGATGAGGTGGGTTTGCGGCCCGTCGGTGCGTACCGCCTGCCCGACTTTCAACTGCGTCAGTTTGCGGATGGTCCACGGACCGAGCAGCAGGGAAAACGCCAAAGCGGTCAAAGCTGCCATGACGGCGCGGAATGTGGTGTATTGAAAGACATTCAGACCGGTCAACCAGTTACTGAAATGTGCAAGCCATAAAAACATGGGGCTTCCTTTTGTTTTTGTTGTTACATTGGGCTTATCGCCCGTTTTAAAGTTTGGTTTTTGGGGTCGTCTGAAAAAGTTTCAGACGACCTTTGTTGATTATCAAGCTGCTTATGACAGTCAGCGCCTGCTGAAGTTCACTCTCTATGCAGGCTTCTAGCGAACCCGTTTCCGTTGTTTAGAGAGATGGAAGCATTATTGAGTGGCGGCGTTCGCGTCTTTCTCAATCACGAAAATCGGATAATTTCGTACCAATCAGCAATAAGGCTTTTCATTTTCAGACGGCCTCTTTGTCCGTCAATGCCTCGACCACTTCTTCCATCTTCATAAAGCGCGAACCTTTCACCAACACGGTGGCGCATTCGGGCAAATCGTGGCTCAACACTTGAATCAGCGGGTCTTTGGCGGCGAACCACAAACCATCCGCGCCAAACGTTTCTGCCGCTTCGACGCTGTTGTCGCCGACAAAATAAGCCGCTTCGATGCCTTGGTCGCGGGCGTACGCGCCGACTTCGGCGTGCATGGCGGCGGCTTCGTCCTCGCCCAGTTCGCCCATATCGCCCATCACAAAAATGCGCGGCGCAGGCATACGCGCCAATACGTCAATCGCGGCTTTCATGCTGTCGGGGTTCGCGTTGTACGTATCGTCAATCAGGGTCGCGCCTTTGATACCGGCTTTGACGTTCAGACGACCTTTGATGTTGCTGAAACCTTTCAAACCTTCCGCCACATCGTTCAAACTCAAACCCGCAGCCAAAGATAACGCGGCGGCAGCGGCGGCGTTGTGGACATTGTGGCGGCCGGGAACGGGCAGCACCACAGCGGCGCGCTCGTCGCCGCACACCAAATCAAATTCGCACGACAAAGGTTTCAGCACGATATTTTCCGCATGGACATCGCCGCTATCGACACCGAAAGTCCGCTGCTGATGACCTTGGGAGGTCGTCTGAAACACGGCGGCATGTTCGTCTTCGCACGGAATCAAAGCTAATCCGTCTTCGCCCAAACCTTGATAAATCTCGCTTTTCGCCTTGGCAATATCGTTCGTGCCGTCAAAACCGCAGCCGACATGGGCGCGCAGGGCGTTGTTGACCAAAGCAGCATCGGGTTTGGCGATTTGCGTCAAAACTGCCAGTTCGCCGAAATGGTTCATGCCCATTTCGATCACGGCATAACGGTGTTTTTCGTTTAATTTCAACAAAGTCAGCGGCAATCCGATATGGTTGTTAAAGTTACCTGCCGTCGCCAACACGGCATCATCGCCGAAACGGCGGCGCAATACCGCAGCCAGCATTTCCTTCACCGTCGTCTTGCCGCCCGAACCGGTAATGCCGAACACAAACGGGTTCACATTATCGCGCCACGCCTTCGCCAGCGTTTGCAATGCGGCAAGCGTGTCATCGACTTTCAACGCGCCGTCCAAAGCAGCGCAATCTTCGCGCGAAACCACAACCGCCGCCGCACCCGCAGCCAATACGTCTTCAACAAAATCATGCGCGTCAAACCGCTCACCCGCCAAAGCAAAAAACACATCGCCCGCGCGGATGTCGCGACTGTCGGTTACGATGCGCGACACGGGTTTGTTTTCAGACGGCGTCGGAAGGTTGAGGGTCTGGCAGATGAAATTTAGGTCTAGTGGTTTCATGGTTTCTTTCGTTTGTTTTTTTCAAACAGGCATTTTGTTGCAAAGGCATTTTACACTTTGGCAGAAGGCAGCAACTCTTCGACGAGCACCTTTAAAGCACGCCTTCCTTCTCGATTTCTGGCACTGGGATGAGGTGCTCGGTAACATATTATTTCCTTATTACCTTCAAAAGAAAATTTTTCCAGTTTTCCCTTATTCAAGCAGTTTATGCCTTGATCCGAGCCGGACAAATCAGGAAAGCACTCCCTCCGCGCCGCTACGCCGCCGTCTCCGCTCACGAAAAGAATAATCTGTGGCTTTAAAATTTCAATTTGGGCACGTAACAATTTACAGGAAAGTGTTTTTATATCTTCGAACCAATCCGAATGTTTAGGATGTTTAGTTTTATAGTCCACCGCAAAAATATTAGCCCACAAGATGCCCTCATTCCCACTTCGCTTGGCAACCTTGCGGACGAAATTGAAAAATGTTGCTCCTTTTGTGTTTCTTTTTAAATCCCCAGTCAAATTCCGCCAAATAAAATCTTTGCTTAACGACATCAGTTGCCTTACATTTTCGGCATGATATTCATCAAATTTCTTGCTATCGTACCAACTTCGTGTTTCTCGACCGACAATCAGAATTTTATGTTCTGCGCTTTCATAATGCTCAGGGACAAAGCCCAAATGGATATTGGATAATTTATTGTCTTTATTGCTAATTGCACGCAATAAGTTCTGATGTTCCGGTTTGTTTAAAATCTCTACATACTTATTCAGCAATACTTCTTGTAAATCATTCACTTGACGTATTCCTGTACTATTGAAACCGATTTTCCCACACTCAACTACCGATTTTTCCGTACTCCTGATAATCGGAGAAACACAATACGATGGTTTTACCGTTTTTACGGTAAGGGTGGCAGAGGCTGTAATGACCGTCTTCCGCTTCATAGCGCATTTCCTGGGTTTGTCCGGCAAATACTTTTTGCAGGTATTCGCGCCCCTTCAAATCCGGGGAATAGACATAGTCCGTTTTCTTGACCGCCACTTTCTCACCATTTCGATTCACGACGAAATTATCGCCACCTTCTGCATTCTGATTGGCAGCAGGCACGACTTCGTCACTCAGGGTAAGACGGGTGGAGTCGGCTGAAAAAGCCAGATAAACCGGTTTGTTGCCGATCTTATCCGGCACGATAATCATGGCAGCGTTGAACGAAGAATCATCTTTAGCCATCAAATCCAAGATTTCCGACGTTTTTCTGATATACGCCAAGTCAAAACGGTAATCGGCCAACGCATCGAGTTGAGCAGAATTGTCTTTGACGATGCGCTCCGACGATTGGATTAAGATATCGCGTTTTTGTTGAATAGTCAGGTAATTGCCGCCGAACAGCAACACCGCCAAAATAGGAAATACCGCCAACAGCAGATATACGGTTTTCCTACCGCCACGGACTTCTTCTTCCTGCCCGCGCTCGGCAATACGGGTCAGATTCAACATGATGTTCAGCATCAACGTGCCGCCCATCACAGCCAAAATCCCCAAAATACTCATCAGGAAAATTTCTGTAATGTGTTCACGGAACACCTTGAGTCCGAAGACTTGAATCAATATCAACGCGAACACCCAGTACACCAGCAGTGTCACTGCTACCATACCGATGATGTTCGTTGCCTTGACCAATTTTTTTGCGTTCATCTCTTCACTCTTTTTTCAGACGACCTATTTGTCCTGATTAATCAACGGATAGGGATTGATCGCTCCGTTTGGTAAATACACGCCATAATGCAGGTGCGCCGGTGTGGTTTTGGCGTTACCGGTTTTGCCGACATAGCCGATGACTTGCCCTTCTTTCACGCGGTCGTACAGACGGACGCGGGCGAATTTGTTGAGGTGGGCATAATAGTGCCATGCGCCCGGTCCTTGTATGCCGATGACTTTGCCACCCAATCGGTTGCGCCCGATTTTGGTGACGATACCGGGCGTCGTACTGCGTATCGGCGTGTTTTTCTTGGCGAAAATATCCACGCCTTCATGTCTGCGCCCCTGACTGCGCGCTGCGCCCCAAGTGTCGTCAAAACGCTTGCCTTTAACGGGATTGGGCAGGCTTTGCGCCGTCGGCGGTTCTTTCGCCCTCAGCTCGGCAATTTCGGCGTTCGGGCGCGGCAGTTGTTTGGTGGTACAGCCTGCAAATAAAATCATGGCTGCACTAATTAAAAGGTTTTTTGTCGGCATTTTCAGCATCAAATCGGTCTCCTTGTTTTTCAGACGGCCTCTTGAAATGATAATTAGAGGCCGTCTGAAACAACTGCGATAGGTTTAATAGCTGACGTGCCGTAATGCGTGTGTCTGTTGTTTTTATCGTGGGTATAAACGTTTTCAGACGACCTTGATGACCTTCAGGCCGTCTGAAAACTTTGGTACCCGTTGTTATCTCCGCTCTGCCAATGCTTTCTCTGCCACTTCAAAATCAGAAAAATGATGTTTCACTCCCTGCATGTCCTGATAATTTTCGTGTCCTTTGCCGGCAATCAGGATGATGTCGTTTGCGGCGGCACGTTCGACTGCGTAACGGATAGCGGCGGCGCGGTCGGCTTCGACGCATTCGGGCGCGGGAACGGCGGGCAGGATGTCGTTGATGATGTCTTGCGGATTTTCCAAACGCGGGTTATCGCTGGTGACGACGACTTTGTCTGCACCCTGTACGGCTGCTGCTCCCATTAGCGGGCGTTTGCCGCGGTCGCGGTTGCCGCCGCAGCCAAATACGCACCACAAAGCCGCACCCTGCGGTTTGATTTCCTGCAAGGTGGAGAGTGCTTTTTCCAATGCGTCGGGTGTGTGGGCGTAATCGACGACGACCAAGGGTTTGCCGCTGTTCATGATGCAATCCATACGGCCTGAGGCGGGACGGATTTTTGCCAACACATCCAATACTTTATCAAGCGGATAACCGTTGGCACAAAGCAAGGCGATGCAGGCGGCAAGGTTTTGCGCGTTGAAGCGTCCGAGCAGGCGGGTGCGGCAACGGCCTTCGCCCCACGGGGTTTGGAATACGGCTTCCATGCCGTCTGAAGAGGCGGTGAAATGAACAATGCGGATGTCGGCGTGTGCACTGAAGCCGTAGCTGTAAACGGCCAAATCGGGGCAGTCTTTTTTCAGACGACCTGCGAGTTCTACGCCGTATTCGTCATCTACGTTGATGACGGCGTGTTTTAAACCGTGCCAGTAAAACAGGCGCGACTTGATGGCACCATAGGCTTCCATCGTGCCGTGGTAGTCGAGGTGGTCTCGGGTGAGGTTGGTGAAGATTGCGCTGCGGAATGGCACGCCGTTGACGCGCGATTGGTCAAGTCCGTGGCTGGAGACTTCCATCGCGGCGGCTGTTGCACCTTGTTGACGGAAACGGTAGAGCAGGGTTTGGACATCGACAGGGGCGGGGGTGGTATGCGTGGTTTCTTCCAATGCGCACCAAAAGCCGTTGCCGACCGTGCCGATAATGGCGGTTTTTTCGCCCAACAAATCGGCGGCTTGTGCCAGCCATTGTGTGATGGAGGTTTTGCCGTTGGTACCGGTTACGCCCCAGACTTTGAGGTCGTCTGAAACATTGCCGTAAACTTGCGCCGCCAACATGCCGGCACGGTGTTTCAAATCTTTGATGCCTTGATTGGGGACTTTCCATTCGGGATTCCACGCAAATTTGCCGTCGTCGTCCCAAAAAACAAAAGCCGCGCCGTTGGCAATGGCAGCGGGGATATAACTGCGGCCGTCCGTATATTCGCCCTGACAGGCAACGAAAATATCACCTTGTTTAATTTGACGGCTGTCTGAATGCAACAAACGCCCTGCTGCGTTTGCACACAGCAGAGGCGGAATGTTGGTTTCAGCTAAAGGGGTTAACTTGCTGAACATAAAATAATCTCGTTGATACTCGGATTAAGACGGTGTTTTGACGGCTGCAACATTGGTCAGAGGCTTGGTGGGGGAAACGCCCAAGATATTCAGGCTGCCGCCCATGACTTGTTTGAAGACCGGACCCGCCACTACGCCGCCGTAGTAACCGTTTGCAGTCGGTTCGTCGATGGTTACCGCCACAATCACACGGGGATTTTTAGCAGGAGCAAAACCGATGAAAGTTGCGACGTGTTTGTTATCAACGTAACGTCCGTTGACCAACTTACGCGCTGTACCGGTTTTCGCACCAACATCAAAACCATCTACCGCACCCGCCGTACCCGTACCGCCGGGCTCGGTTACAGAAACCATCAAATCACGAACTTCACGCGCGGTCGAAGCTTTAATGACGCGTTTGCCTTTGGGCGCAACCGCCTGTTTCTCAAAGCTGACCGGCAACAATTCGCCGTCATGTGTCAACATGGTATAAGCACGCGCCAATTGCAGCAGGCTCAATTGCAAGCCGTAACCGAAAGACATGGTTGCCTGTTCAATCGGCTGCCATCTGCGCCAGCTTCTCAAAAGACCGGCTGTCTCACCTGGGAAACCGGAGTGCATCCGCACGCCCACACCCAAATCATGATAAAAATCATACATTTCTTTAGGCGTGAATTTTGCAGACAGTTTGCTGGTACCGACGTTGGAAGATTTTTGCATAATGCCGCGCACATCCAAAGTAGGATACACATGGGTATCGCGCACAGTAGCGGGACCGATTTTATAAGGCATGGTGTTAAAACGATCAGCCACACCGACTTTGCCGGAATCCAATGCTTTTGCAATCGTAAACGGCTTCATGGCAGAACCCGGCTCAATCATATCGGTAACGGCTCGATTGCGGCGCTGTTCGCTATCGGCGCTGCCTGGTTGGTTGGGATCATAGGCAGGGCTGTTAACTAAAGCCAAGATTTCGCCGGTTTGCGCATCCAATACCACAACCGTACCTGCTTTGGCTTTGTGATAAGCCACTGCTTTATTCAGCTCATCATAGGCAAGTGTTTGAATACGTTGATCCAAAGACAAAACCATGTCCTGCCCGTTTTTCGGATCGCTGTTCCGCGGAGAATCCAAACTATCGACGATATTGCCTTTATTGTCGCGCAAAACCACTTTCGCGCCGTCCGCACCATGCAGACTGTCTTCTCGCGACAATTCCAAGCCTTCCTGACCTTTGCCGTCGATATTGGTAAAACCGATAACGTGTGCGAACAGGTTGCCCATCGGATAATGGCGTTTCAGCTCTTTTTGGAATGCCAAGCCTTTAATGCCCAAAGCTTTAATTTCTTCCGCTTTTTCTTGGCTGAGTTGACGCTTCAGATAAATAAAATCTTTATCTTTTTTCGCCAATTTTTCCTGCAATGCCTCAACAGGCAGCTCAACAATAGCCGCCAACTTAGCCATCTGTTCGGCAGTCGGCATTTCTTCCATACCGGAAGGCATGGCATACAAGGATTCAGTCGGTGCACTCAACGCCAAAGTCGCGCCGTTACGGTCCATAATCATGCCGCGCGACGCAGGTAAAGTCAGGGTACGGACAAAACGCTGATCGCCCTGATTTTTCAAAAACTCATGCTGCGTGGTTTGCAAATAGATGCCGCGAGCCAGCAGTCCGACAAACGCAGCCGCAATCAGCCACAACACCAAAGAAATCCGCCCATCACTGGTGATGGGTTTTTTAGCTTTGGCTGTCTTGGGCAGCATGCTCGGTTTATATTCGTTTTTAATCAACATCTTAACATCTCAATTCATAATCACCCGAACCGTGTCTTTATCCGACGGTACCAATTTGCAGTGCCGGATAAGCCGGCTATATTATTTTTTTCGTTCCACCATCACGGTATTATCCGCGCCGGGCGGTTTGAGGCGTTGCTTCTCAGCCGCCACCTTAATCAGCTTGTGGTTTGCCAGCCGCGCCTGATCCAATTTCAAGCGTGCATAGTCCTGATCAAGCTTGATTTCCTGCTTTTGCGCTTTATCCAAAGCGATGAAGTGCAAACGCGATTGGTCTTGCACAGTGACCACTGAAAAAGCAGATACCGATACCAAGACCAACAAAAGGATATTTAATTTATTCATTATTTTCAGACGACCTCAATCTGTTTGTTCCGAGGACACCTGCCCCACATAATGCTTATTCTGTAATCTCACCGCCCGTCCGCTCTGCCACGCGTAAAACTGCGCTGCGCGCCCGCGGATTGGAGGCAGTTTCCTTAACACCCGGCTTTATTGCCTTTCCCATCGCCTTTAACGGCGGCAGAGGCAAATCCGCTTCTTTTACTGCCGCCCAACGCGGTAAAGGAGGATGTTGCGAATACTTTTTGACAAACTGTTTTACGATGCGGTCTTCAAGCGAATGGAACGCAATAACCGCCAAACGCCCGCCTTGTTTCAGACGACCCATCACTTGCGGCAGAACCGCCTCTACCTCTTCGAGTTCGCGGTTAATAAAGATGCGAACTGCCTGGAAGGTGCGCGTCGCAGGGTCTTGCCCCCGCTCACGAGTACGGACGTTTTGCGCCACGAGCTGCGCCAGCTTGCGGGTTGTATCGATCGGACTTTCTGTCCGTTGCGCAACAATGGCGCGCGCAATCTGGCGACTAAACCGCTCTTCACCATAATTCTTGATAACCTCGTGCAAATCCTGTTCTGATGCTGTTGCAATCCATTCTGCAGCGGACATTCCCCGCTTCGGATCCATGCGCATATCTAAAGGTGCATCAAAACGGAAACTGAAACCCCGTGCGCCGTCATCTATCTGCGGGGACGAAATCCCCAAATCAAACAACGCACCATCTATTTCTTCAATACCCAGCTTATCCAGGGTCGTCTGAAAACTTGAAAATCCGTCATGGACTACCGTAACGCGCCCATCCTGCTCAGCCAGCTTTTGTGCCGTCTCAATCGCTTGCGGGTCTTTATCAAATACAATCAGACGACCTTGACTGCCCAAACGGGACAAAATCAATCGGGAGTGCCCTCCCCTGCCGAACGTCCCATCCACATAAATACCGTCTTCACGAACCGCCAGAGCATCAACCGCCTCGTTTAACAAAACGGTGATATGTTGATATTCAGCATTACTCACAATTGCAAATCCGTCTGACTTAATTGGAACGCCAACTCTTCAGGATCGTCATCCAAAGCCTGAGTCATTTCAGCTTCCCATTGATCACGGCCCCACAATTCCAAACGGTTGGCGCGACCGACCAAGGTAACGTCTTTTTCAAAATCCACCCGTTTGCGCAGATTGGCAGGAATCAGTATGCGACCGGCACTATCCCATTCCAGCGTATCCGCATTGTGCAGCAGAAGATTTTGGTAGCGCTGCAACATCTGGTTCCCCGCTGTTTTCAGGCGCAAAAGCTGCTCGACAACCTTTGCCCATTCAGCCTCCGGATACATCAGCAATTTTTCACGGGAATCCAAAGTAACCACAATCGACGGCGTATAATGGCGCAGCAAAATATCGCGGAACTTAGCAGGAATTGCCAACCGCCCTTTGCTGTCAATACTCAATTCGTGAGCGCCACCAAACACAATTTCGTCCTAATCGGTTTAAATCGGAATTTTTTGGGCAATGCAGACACTTTTACCCACATCGCCCCACTAGCCCACACTATAAAAAATTTTAACGCCTCGGTCAAATCGCCTTACTCTAAAATCCCAGTACATATGCAACAACAAAATCATTAAAAAACAGTATTTTAACCAAACAAGCAAACAAGCCGAACCACCCATTTTACCCGATTTGGTTTTTAAAAACACAATATGTAGTATTAAAAATATTATTTAGACACAATATATGGTATAAAAAAATGAAAAAACGCCCCTTTTCCGTTCACGTTATAATAGACAAATAAATTCACAAATTTTACATTATCTAACAATTATGAAGGCACACCTCCCCCTCCCCTCCCCTGCCGCGCAAGCCTCAAGTTCCAAACTATTCGAAATCATCAAACAGGAAATCAAAGCCCAAAATAACTGGATTCCTTTCTCACGATTTATGGAGCTTGCACTCTACACACCCGAATACGGCTACTACACCGGAGGCAGCCACAAAATCGGCACAGACGGCGATTTCATCACCGCCACCACCCTCACCCCATTATTCGGACAAACCCTCGCCCGACAACTTGCCGAACTACTCCCCCAAACCGCCGGCAACATCTACGAATTCGGCGCAGGCACAGGACATCTCGCTGCCACCTTATTGAAAAGCCTTTCAGACAACCTCAAGCATTACTACATCATCGAACTCTCCCTCGAGCTTGCCGAACGCCAACGCCAATTCATCGCCGAACACACCACCCCGCAACTGGAACAAAAAGTCATCCACCTGACCGAACTGCCCGAATCCTTCGACGGCATCATCATCGGCAATGAAGTCCTCGATGTCATGCCTGTCGAAATCATCCGCCGCACCCAAAACACCTTTCAACACATCGGCGTCTCCATCAACTCCGACGGACAGCTTGAACATAGCCCGCAACTCTTAAACCAACCCGACCTCCTCCGTTTAGCCGCCACCTACTTTCCAGAAACCGAACACCCCTACACCAGCGAGCTACACCCCGCCCAATACGCGTTTATTCTCACCCTAGCGCAGAAAATCACGCGTGGCGGCATGATATTTATCGACTACGGTTTTGACGCCGCCCAGTATTACCACCCGCAACGCGACGAAGGCACGCTCATCGCCCACTACCGCCACCACACCGTTCACGACCCGTTTTTCCATATCGGCCTGACCGATCTGACCGCACATGTCAACTTTACCGACATTGCCCAAGCAGGCACCGACGGTGGACTAGACCTCATCGGCTACCTGCCCCAATCTCATTTCCTATTCAACCTAGGCATTACCGACCTATTGGCACAAACCGCCCCTCCAGGTACGGCAGACTACCTCCGTGTCAGCACCGCCGTACAAAAACTGACCGACCAACACGAAATGGGCGAACTTTTCAAAGTCATCGCCTTTGGCAAAAACATCGGCATCGACTGGACAGGTTTCCGCTTCGGCGACATCTGCCACAAACTTTGAAATCCCCCACCTCAAACCATCCTCCAAACACACAGGTCGTCTGAAACAGAGTTTCAGACGACCTCATCCACGTTTTATTCCATTAAAAAACAAAAACAAAACACAAAGTACAAAATAAAACTTGCCAAAAACTCAAAACAACATATAATAGCGACTTCACGAAACGGCGAATTAGCTCAGTCGGTTAGAGCAGAGGAATCATAATCCTTGTGTCCGGGGTTCGAGTCCCTGATTCGCCACCAAATTTCGGGGGTATAGCTCAGTTGGTAGAGCGCTTGCATGGCATGCAAGAGGTCAGCGGTTCGATCCCGCTTACCTCCACCAGATAAAAAAGACCTTGTTTAAACAAGGTCTTTTTTGTATTTATTGACTCTTTCATAGATTAACAACACGACACATATTCCAAGCAGAGACCTTTGCAAAATTCCCCAAAATCCCCTAAATTCCCACCAAGACATTTAG
>JUNU01000188.1 GCA_001067655.1 Neisseria lactamica | reverse complement strand
AGAAATCCCCTAAATGTCTTGGTGGGAATTTAGGGGATTTTGGGGAATTTTGCACAGGTCTCGGTTAGGTTTAGAACTTATAACTGATGGTAAACAGCAAAGTCCTGCCACGCGCATAGTTATTCAGGACGGAGCGTGTCGTGCCGCCATATTTGCCATTGCATAAACCGTTGGCATCACATTCGACTTCTTCGTCATCTAAACCGCCTTTTCTTTCAAATACGCTGAAATAGCGCTGAGTTGCGGCATCGTTTGCGGCATCCAAAGGATCGATATAGCGCTTATTGAACGCATTTTGAATGTCGAAACGAAGGATAAGGTTTTTCTTCGGTTCGTAATTGGCATAGAAATCAAAAATCAGCGGCTGTCTGTTGATGCTTTCTGTTTTTTTGATCGCCCTTCTGCCCATTTGGTGTGAAGAGTAGGTGTTGGCACCGGTTGTACCGTCAACAAATTCTTCCTCAGTCGTCGCCCGTGTACTTTTGCCGTAATAGCGCATAATGCCGCCGATGGTCAATTTGTTGCCTAACCAGCGGGAACCCAATTCAAACCGCCCGTAATCTCGGGGCAAGCGGGAAATTTTGCTTAAGCCGTAACCTTGTTTGATCTGGTCTTCTTTAGAAGAGTTACGGGGCGACTCGCTGGCATCGCTATAATTGGTCGGCTGGTTGGTTTTTTGATATGCGTAAGACAGGGTTGAAAAAAAGCGGCCGAAATCATAGTTCATTTCCACTTCCAAACCATTTTTATGGACAGGTTTGGCATAGTTTCGATGCTGGATAGAGTATTGCAGGCCGGTACTGGTTACCCAGCTGGGTGCTTTATCCAAATCCCACCATTTGCCATAAACATTGTGAATATAGTTGTTTATCCTGCTGCGATAGGCGACCAGTTTGAAACCCAATACATCATCCGGCTTGAAAATCCCTTTTTTGAAGGTATTGAAGCCTATTTGGTAAGTATTGGCCTGTTCCGGCTTAAGGGCGGTATTGACGCCCGAGTCGCCGATTTGTGAAAAATACATTTCTTGAATATTTGGCATTCTATGCGTACGCGAATAGCTGATAAACGGCATAAAGTAGTCGTTGACATTGATGTTTAATGCCACCGAATGGTTTACCGCATGCTTTTTACCGGATTTGGTATAAACCGGTTCGTAAAGGTCGCAGCTTGGCGTGCAATGCTGTTTATAAATTTCAGAATCTTCTCCAAATGCTTTTTTAAAGTCTTCTTGGGTATTGAAGTAGTCGGTATATTCGCCTTTGTAGCGATAGTTGACTATATTGGTGCTGTAATTCAGTTGATAAATGCCTTTTTTCAAGGAAGTATCAAAATAGAACGTATTGAATTTTTGCTGGCCTGAAGGTTGTAATATGGTTGATTTTTGAGGAAATATTCCTTTGTCGCCTTTGAAGCGACCTAAAAAGCTGTACAGGCCGGCATCTTGATCGGGACCGTCGTAAAACAGGCTCAGCTCTTCCGGAAAGCGGTTTTTACTGTATTGGTTTTTAAAGAAATTGAAACCGACGGTGGCTTTTAAATCTGTTTTGTTGGGAAGGTTGAAAGAGAAGCGGTTGTTGATATCCAAAAGGTTGGCTGTGTTTTTGGTTTCCAAATAATCCAGCAGCCCCCATCCTGAAAAACGTGAGTTTTTCGGATATTTTTGTTTTCCCAGATTATGGGCGGCCAATACGTTTAAATCGACATAATCGCCAATGTTTAAATTGTAATTGGCTTGGTAGCTGCGATTTTCTACTTTGCGGCTGCTGATACGGTTGTTCATGGTACGAAGCTGAAGATCCAGCTTGTTGTTGTCGTTTTCGTATTCCACTTTGACCAAATGACTGTTTGAGCGTTGTTGCAGGCTGGTAGGGTCGATAGGTGTCAGATCCCATTGCGGTGCCAAATTCTCTTTCCAGCTTCTTTCCAAATCATCAACATAATCTCTTTGCAAAACCTCAGGATCGTTATATTTTTTGGAGAAAGGGTAGTCCCAATAGCTTTTACCGACTGCGTTGCGCTTAGAAAAGTCGCGAACCCAACGATTTTGCCCTTGGTCGAATTTCAATAAGTTGCTTTCAAAATATTCTTGTTTTTTACGGTCCAAATATTCTTCGCCAAAATTGCCGATACGCTGACCGCCGCCGCCTACTTTATAGTTTTGCTCGACATTACGGTGGCTGTAGCCATATAACGCGCCAAGGCGCGCACCGCTGTCAAACCATTTTTGTACCGCTCCGGTTGCCATAAAATTGCTTTTGGTGCTGTTTGTGCCGGTCAATCCTTTGGTTAAAAGCCCAAAGGTATGGTTTCCGTGTACCACATCGTCCACCCGTAAAGTACGGAAATTGGCTGTACCGGATAAGGTATTGATGCCGTTGGCACCCGAGAAACTGCCTTTGGTTACATCCACACCGGCAATAAAATTGGGATCCAGTGCCGTACCGAATTGCGAAGAGCTGCCGCTGCGTCCGGCATCGGCAGAAGTGGAATAGAAGGTTTGGGTTACGCCGTCAACCATCGTATTGACGCGTCCCAAACCGCTATCGCCACGAATATTGACCGCCAATACCCCCGATCCCTTGTCTTGTTGGGTGAAGACGCCGGGCATGCTCCGCACGATGGCATCGATGTTTTCGCTGGATTGATAAACGCGTTCACGCGAACTTTTGGCTTGACCTTCGGTAAAAACTTTTTTCTCTTTGGCAATGTATTTGCCTTTGACTTGAATTTCATCAAGCTCTTGAGTTGAAACCTCGTCTTCTGCGTGTGCGATACTTGTTATAGCCAGTAAAGATAATGTCAGTAGGTTTAATTTGAAATTCGGATTCATAATAGTTACCTCAGAAATGAAGTCCGTTACTTTATAACATATTATTAAACTTTACAAATATTTTGATAATGAATTTCATTTATTGAAAAATAAAACAGATTCTTGTTTTAGGAGATAACTCAAACGCATATGATGAATATGGCTGAAAAGATAGATCGGGTCTTAATTTGAATTTGATTAGCAGGGCAGAGGGAAGATTTAATTGGATTTAAACAGACGAAAGAAGAAAATTTGATTGCAATATGTGAATTGGGCCGTCGGTTTAAAATGAAACCGGCAAAAAACGTGAAATACAAAATATAAAATCAATATGAGACCTTTGCAAAGCATATTGCCCGTTGGGCAAATAGAATGGATAATTTGATTATGGACAATTTAAGTCCTGATTATTTTAAATTAGCCAAATTCAAAGGCATTTATCTGATAGGTAATTAGAGCATACCCAAAATAACCAGGAGCAACATTTATGATTACAGATGGCATGAAGACTTTAATTGGAAAAAAATATTACCAACTCTCCCGTGATGAGAAACTTATTGTTTCAGATATATTTAAAACAGGGAGAAAACACGGTTTCAAATTGATTGTCAATTTACCGTCGGATGCAGATGAAGACCTCAAAAAATCGTTACAGAATGGCGTTTGGGGTATTCGTGAGATGGAACATAAAGACGCGATTGGTCTCGTTGTTCAAGTAGAAAAAACATGAAAGCAGCGAGAATCTACCAACGTGTCAGTACCGAAGAACAAAATCTCGAGCGACAAAACGCCCAAATTGAACAAGCTAAAGCTGAAGGTTACTACATTGCGGGTGTCTATAAAGAAAAGGCCTCCGGTGTCCGTGCTGATCGACCTGTGCTGAATCAACTGATTGCAGACTTGCAAGAAGGCGATGTGATCATCACCGAACATATCGACCGCATCAGCCGTTTGCCTTTGGCAGAAGCGGAAAAACTGGTCGCCCGCATCCGCGAAAAAGGTGCGTTCCTGTCCATTCCCGGCATTATCGACCTGAGCCAAATCCAAACCGATTCCGAAATTGCCAAAATTGTTTTGGACAGCATACAAACCATGCTGCTCAAAATTGCCCTACAAACGGCCAGAGACGACTATGAACAACGGCGTAACCGTCAAGCCGCCGGCATTGCTGAGGCAAAAAAACAGGGACTTTACAAAGGCCGTCAGGCAAATATCCAAAAGCATAAACTGATTGTCAGCCTACGCCAAAACCATACCCTTCAAGAAACGGCCGCTCTAGCCGGATGCAGCGTATCGTTAGTCAAAGTGGTAATGCGGCAACACAAACAATCTCAAATCCCAAAAGAGGAATGAAAATTGGCTACGTTAATGCAGAAAGACGCTTTAATAGAACGAGTTGCCAGTGTACAGGCACTTATTTCACGCAAAACACCCTATTCGGAGGTGCGCTCGGAAGACCAAAAACGCATTGCTGAGTTGCGTGGTTTCCTATATGACACCAAACCGGAAAATATCGACTTCGGCCGAGTAGCGGAGGAGTGCAATACCTTACATCAAAAATATTCAATCATGCCTAACATCGAATGGGACGTATGATGTCGGACAGACGAGAAGCGTTGATTTTCCGGCATTTGTGGAATGACTTGATTTCCGAACAACAGGTTAGTCCAGTCAAATCTCCGAAAGGATTTGTATTGGGAGGACAACCCGGAGCAGGTAAATCAAATTTAGTAGGAATAATCCGTCAAGAATTGAATCGAAACGTTCTTATCATTAATGGCGATGAGTTCCGTCGTTACCATCCTAATTTTGACGGCATACAAGAACAATATGGTATTGATTCTCCCAAACATACAGCCGCCTTTTCAGGACATATGACCGAACGAGTAATAGAAAAGGCATTACGAGAAGGATATAACATCAGTGTAGAAGGTACATTTCGCACTACCGAAACGCCCATGAGAACGTTGGAAAAAATGCGTGAACATGGCTATGAAACTGCCGTCTATATACAAACAGCACCATCAGAAGTAAGCTGGCAAAGCACCTTGGAACGTTATCAGGTAATGGAGCTGCTTGGAGAAACACCAAGGGCAACGCCCAAAGAACATCATGACTTGGTTGTTAAGTTGTTGCCACAAAATGCGGACACCGTGTTTTTATCAGGCAAGGCCGATGTATTTAAAGTGTTTTCCCGTGAAGGATTGATATTTGATAGCAGGATATATAAAGGACAAATCCCGAGTATTATCATCGACCAAGAGTTGCACCGAAATACGCGCCGTCTTGAAATGTTGGAATCTCGTATTAAACAGGAATCTGACGTTCTGTCAGATTTTCAGAAAAAGGTTATTTATGAAGCAGAAAAACTGATAGCAGGATTACAACCTGCTGACCAAGTTCATGCAAAGATCAATCTTTACGATAGTCAGCTTCAGCAGATTGAGCGGCAGATTTTAAATACAGATATTGGTTTTGACCGTTAAATTTAATAGGCTATCAATTTGATGGCCATTTTTTTATACGATAAAACAGAAAGATGTTAAATTTTAAGCTTTTACTAATTACAAATTTTGAATTAATGCGTAAACTTGATTATGTTACAAAATCAAGTTTACTTTATGAGTACCATTAAAATGACAAATCATGGCGGCAGCCGAAAAGGTGCTGGAAGAAAGCCCAAATCAGGTGGAAAAACCGTTGTGAAAAGGATTCCAGCTTCACTTGTTGGAGAAGTGGATAATTTAATTGTTCAAGCGCGTACTGAAACAAAGGTACCGATGGATGCGATGTTTCCGTCTAAAAATCCAATTGAATTACTAATCCCATTGGCTCTTGAGAAAATACCGGCAGGCTTTCCAAGTCCAGCAGAACCTTATATCGCCGAATACATAGACTTCAACAAATATTTGATTTCTAACCCTGCGGCCACTTTTTTTGCTCGGAGCGGCGGTCAATCAATGCTTGATGCTGGTATCGATAAAGACGACATATTGGTTATCGACCGTTCAGTCACTCCCAAGCACCGAGATATTGTCATGGCTGATTTGGGAAATGAATTCACTATTAAACGACTGCATAAATTTCCTGATGGCCGTATAGAACTTCATTCGGAAAACAGTTCTGGCGACTATCCTAATTTTTCCCCTAAAGAAGGAGATACTTGGGCAATTGTCGGTGTATTGCGCTTTATTATCAAAGATTATAGGTAGATAACATGTACGCGCTGATTGACGGAAACAGTTTTTATGCGTCGTGCGAGCGAGTATTTCGTCCCGAGTTGAAACATACTGCGATTGTCGTTTTGTCTAATAACGATGGTTGCGTCGTGGCACGTTCAGCGGAAGCTAAGGCGATGGGCATCAAAATGGGTGTGCCGTACTATCAGGTGCAACATTTAGAAAAACAAGGTCGTCTGAAAGTTTTCAGTAGCAATTATGAGTTGTATGCCGATTTATCACGTCGGATGATGGATACGATAGCAGGACTAGTTCCGTCTATCGAAGTCTATTCTATTGATGAATGCTTTGCAGACCTAACCGGCATGGAGAATCTTGCCGGGATTGGTCGTGAAATAAGAGAGCGGGTATTGAGATGGATAGGCATACCAACCTGCGTAGGTGTTGCACCAACAAAAACGCTGGCTAAGTTCTGTAATCATTTAGCAAAAAAATATCCGAAACATTTCGGCGGCGTAGTGGTTTGGACTGATTGGTCAGTGGCAATACAACAAAGGGCTTTGTCCAGTCAGTCTGTATCTGAAGTTTGGGGGATAGGTGACCGAACAGCGACTAAACTTAACAAACAAGGAATCGTCACTGCATGGGATTTTGTCAATGCTGATAGTTATACTTTACGCAGTTGCTATGGGGTAGCTATTGAACGTGTACAACGCGAATTGCAAGGTATTCCTTGTCATGAACTTGAAATTATTTCCGATAAAAAACAACATATTTTACGTAGTAGAAGTTTTGGAAAATCAGTAACTAAAATTGAGGATTTACAGGCGGCCATTAGCCACCATGTATCATCAGGGGCTGAGAAGTTGAGACAAGAAAAAACGCAAGCCTGTACTCTTAGTGTGTTTATTCAAACAAACCGTTTTAGAGAGGCACAGCCTCAATACTATGGACATCGGATTACTTCAATTTTTCCAACATCTGATTCTATTGTATTGAGTAGAGTCGCCCATGATTTACTGGGGAGTATTTATCGATCCGGCTTTGTTTACAAAAAATGTGGAATTGGACTTGGGGGGATCGAACAAATTTCACAAAGTGATTTGTTTGGTAGTCCTGTGACACATGAGGAATTGATGCAGAGTATTGATCAAATTAATACTAAATTTGGTAGGGATACCATTTCTCTTGCTGCTGAGAAATTGGGTAGGCAATGGCACATGAGCCGTCAAAATTTAAGTCCTTGTTATACGACTAGGATGAATGATTTACTTTTAATACCATAATTTCGCAAAGAAGAAAAGATGTTTTTAAAAACTATTTTCTTTTTTAAATCAGCAATATAAATAAAAATAGCCTAAATATAAATTTAGGCTATTGACAAACTTGCAGTAATAATGCAAAATAGAAAATGCCCTTGATTAAACAAGTAACGGCAATTGCTGTTTCGTCAAAGGGATCATGTATCAGGGTTAAGGAATCAGACCTTGTAAAAACTATTTGTTTGTGTAGACAACAAGTGAATAGTACATGATTAGGGCTGGAAATGTCAATAAGTTTTACATTCTTATCAATTGGGGTTATGTGAAACAACGGACGAAGTACAGTATAAAAGTTGGTTCCAAGAATATAAGGAGCCAAACATGGCCTTGAATTCAATCATAATTTACGATAAAGGCTGGGTCAAAGTCCGTTACCGCCGAGTGCGAAACAGTGACCGAATCCTAGACGCGCATGATTATGGTTATGAATATTGGTGTTTCCCCGTTAAAACACGGAAGCATTAATAAATATAACTCTAAAGCCACCCAGAAATGGGTGGCTTTTCTGTCTTAGATAATGCCATTTTATCTATATGAGGAGTTATCAGCATTACTTTCGTATATCAGAAAAGGTCAAAAATTTTCTCAAAAATATAAAATCTGAGAAGAAAAGCCCGCCGTAGGGGGCAAGAGGAAAATAGGCGTGGCAATTTTGCAGGTTGCCGAAGGTGCCGGAAAAGTTGCCTAAGTCTATTTTCTTCTTGGGGGCGTGGGGACGTTTCTGCCGAACCTTAGAGAGGCGGTAACGGGGCTGCGGCGGGCGTTTTTTTCCGTTAATTTCCCTTCAGCATATATAAGGTCGTCTGAAATCGCCATTTCAGACGACCTTTATATCTTAGTCATTGTAAATAATTTGCTCTATCGTCCACCATGTATGCGGATAATTAGCCTTGAAATCTTCAATTTCCCATTGATAATCTTCATCATCAATTCCAGTGCCATAAATAAATTTTTTGTCAGAACCTATAAAATGTGTTGCCCTAATACAACTTTTTCTAATACTTGCTTCAATTTCAGAAACATTATCCAACATCAAAAACTTAATTAGGGCTTGGGTATCCAGCTTTTCTTTAAAACAAAACTAACTGTTCTTCCAATGTCAACAAGGGGGCAGTTATCTTCGTTTCGTCTTGACTGTGCTGTTTTGCGTCGAAAGCGGCTATTTTGTCGGCTTCAATTTCGGCTTTCATATAGTCTTCAAAACCGCCACGCAACCAATGCACCGTCCGCCATGCCGTATGAAATTCGTTTTTTAAACTGTCTCCATGTATGATTTTTGCGGGGATACCGTAAAAATGGCATTGCACAAAACACATCCACACACACAACACGTCTATATCCACCGCAACCGCTGCCATATGTAAAGTCGGAACTTTTCCGCTATCGGCGATATGTTCAGCAAAGGCAAGCAAATTCGCACCGCTCCCGCAACACGGCTCAAGCAAGGAAACAAATCTTTGTTTTTCCAGTTTCTCCGCCGTGTCGATTCCTACCAGTTTCGCCATCACTCTTGACACTGACATCGGCGTAAAATACTGCCCGTTACGCTCGTTTGACGCGCCCAAGTCCATATAAAGCTCACCCAAAAAATCTTCGTAGCTCCCGACGTTTACCGCTCTAATGCAGCCCGAAGCCAAAACGCCCAAAAGGTCAGGAAAAATTTTAAAAGCCTCTTCTTTATATTTTCGGCGGATAGTGTGGTATCGCTCCTCGCGTATTTCCCAATCATCATCCCGCATATAACTATTAAAAATCGCAAGGGCTGCCAGCTCTACGAAATCACGAAAAACATCAGACGGTTTATATGTCGCACCGAATGAATAAATGAGTTTTTTCAGCTCTTTAACCGTGTTATCCATTTTTTGCTCCCAAAGGTTTCAGACGACCTTTGCCGCCCGAAACCGTTTAGCCATTACCACCAACTGTCATAGAAAACTGCTCGCCCCTCAGCTATCGCTAACCGCGCATTCGCTATAAAGGTTTTGGTTTCTGTAATGTCTTCGGGATAAATTTGCGAATCTCCAAAGAAAAAGCCTGGCGTGTATTCTAGTTTTTCATCATTTAAATCAGCTTCCAGCCGTTCTAAATCTTCGAGTTCTAGCCGCACAGTGCAACAATTAAATACATCGGCTTTGCCGCCTTTTTGCCGATATAGTTTTTCCATCCAGCCATGTAGATGGTTAAATTTCCGCCAGTACGCAAATTGATTCAGTTCTGCTTCATCGCGTTCATCTTCACTCACATTCACATCGGTTTGACGGTCGCCAACAAACTCGGCATTCATGGTGTAGCCGTACATATCAAGTCCCATTTGATAATCCTTTCATATTCATAAATGTTCATTCATAAATAAACAACCATCGGGGGCAGCGGCCGCCGTGTTGTGATGTCGTAAAAAATTTCAAAGCGCAAAAAGTCCAGACTGGCTTTGTGCGGCTTTCATCTTTGTCCGGTGCGCCCTCTGCGGCGTGGTGGAAAAGGTGGAAGCCGTGCAAAGACACTTGTCTTGGTCTGGACTTTTTGCGCTTTGAAATTTAGACATCAACCAACAACACGGCGGCCGCTGCCCCCGATGGTTGTTTCAAACCTTCAGCCGCTTTGCGGCGTTTCCGCCCTTTTGGGCGGAATTGAAAAAACGCTTTAGGGCGTTTTTTGGCACTCGTTGCCTATCCTGCGTCTTGTTTTGATTTGTTGTTTATATGGGATAAAGGCGTTACTTTGAGGAGGTGATACGCATGGACTTGGATATGTGTGAATATACTGAAGTATGGAAATGTATTTATTTGATTATTTGACATACTAATTATATAAATAATGATTATTTATAATTTATTTAGTATATATTGGATTAAAAATGTTGATTTTTGGAATAAATATGGATATATTGACACTTATATATGAATATAAGTGAATAGATGCGTATATGAGCGATTTAGAAGACTTCGTGAAGAATAATGCCCCATCAGGCAAAAAGTCCAAACTTGATGCCTTTGCCGGAGAGATTTTCACATTGAAAAACTTGGGTTACTCAGAAAAAGATATTCTGAGATTCCTGTTTGAAAAAAAAGGAATGACAGTAAGCCAGCCAACTTTGAACAGGTTTATCCGTAGCCATACTGGTAAAACTGTCGCCTCACCCGAAATAAATCATCAATCTATTAATGATTCCGCACAAGTCAAAAACAGACAGGCCAGCACCGTTACTCAGACAGTTCCTGACCAAAAACAAACTAACTCTGAAATATCGGAACGTCCAATCATCGGCAAGTTTGACTTGAACCGTGAAATCAATGTTGAAGAATTGATGTAGAAAAGCCGTCTGTGCCATTCAGACGGCTTCCAATGTATCAAAATACTATTTGCCTACTGCCTTTGCTTCTTCTTCGGCAATCCCTTCATTCATCTCCTCACCTGCTTCAATTTATCCACAAAACCTGTACATATCCCTCACTCAAAAACACTCAATATCCTATCAAACGCCAATATCCATCTACATAGATCATAAATTGCACAAAAAACGATCAGGCGGCCGCCTGAAATATTTTTTGATAGTGGTCTGTGATCGTGGTCTTTGTATAAAGGTCGTCCTATGTGGACAAAGTTCTTTGTCCTCAAAAGCCAATGTTCTTTGCTCAATATGTACAAACACTGTATTTTCAAATACTTATTTCAGCAAAAATAGCGGATTTTTATCATCTGATTTGGGTAAAAATAGGAAGGCGGTACGGAAAAACAGGTGGGTATCTCCCAATCTGCGCCAAAAAACAGGAAAAAAAAGCCTTTCAGATGACCTTTCCGGCTTCAAAGGGCGCAAAAAAAGCTGCCGGAGCAGCGTTTGGGCGTGGCGGTGCCAACAGCCTGATGATTACTGTTTTTTCTTGTAGTAATTTATGAGATTTTGACGATTAGGATTGTCGGGATTCCGCTGTCCGCCTGTATCGGGCGGCGGGGCGGCGGATTGTTTGATTTGCGCCTCGTATTCCGCCTTAGCTTTGCGCGTGGCTGCTTCGGACGTCGGTGGAGAAGGGATGTTGGGGGAACGGTCGGATGGATAGAAGCCCGCCCAGCCATTCAGAATCGATTTCTGCATCACGGCATCAATGTCGTAGTTTTTGTTTTTCAGGTCTTTGAGCTGGTTGAGCAGGATTTTTTTCTGCTTGATATTGAGGGGCTTGCCTTTTTCGGCGCGCATCTTCAAAAAGTCATTCCAAAGGCCGAGATTAATCCATTTCTCGAGGCGAAAATTGTCTGTATCGAGATAGTAACGGCTGTCGAATTGAGGCACTGCCTCGCCTTTGACCTGATAACAAAGTTCGAGCAGACGTTCCTTATTAAGCTGCCAGTGCATTCTGCCATGTACGCCTGCGCGTCGGCATTGGATTACGCCTTTGCCCAATAAAAATTTCCGTGCTTTTTCGTAGCCGCGACGGGTTAAGCCCAACTCAGCGAGCAACTGGACAGCGGTCTTGTAAAACCAACCCTGACGCTTCGGCTCCTTATCGACCAAGTCGCTCCACCAAAACAGCCCCGTCAACAATGTCGCCGCATGGATATTAGAGCCGCACAAAAGCCCGAACTCGCGGTAAACCACGAAGTCCGTTGTAATGTGATGGCGGAGGTCGGCAGTGAGCATTGTTATTTATTTTCTCTTGTTGTAAAGAGAAGGATTGACTTTCAATTTCCCATTTGTGATTTTCTCAATCCTATACGCCTGTTTTTCGGGAATAATATCCTTCCATTGAGTGACTGCTGAAGGGCTAACATCCAAGTGTTGTGCTGTGGCACTTTTAGAGCCGAAGAATTTTAGGACATCTGCTTTTAACATAATTTCTATCCGTCATTTTAAGTATTCTTAAATTATAAGTGTGAAGAAAACTTAAAGCAAGATAGGTTAAGATAACTTAAATACTTTCCAAGCAGGCTAATATCGTGAATAAGACAATCGGACAACGGATTCGGCAAAAAAGGAAAGAGTTCGGATGGACTCAACAAGAACTGGCGAAAAAGCTCAAAGATGTTTCCCATGTGGCAATATCACAGTGGGAATCCAATACGACCAAACCTAATGCAGAAAATTTATACGAGCTATCTCAGATACTTGGTTGCGATTTAGGCTGGCTTTTAAAAGGCGAAGGCGAAGATACAAATACTAACGTAGTTTTTATAGAGGATTCAAACAATCGGAAAATTCCCGTTTTGGATGTTGCTCAAATAGAAAATTGGAATCTGCGGATACCAATACCCAATCCAATAAAAGGAGCTTATCTTATGAGTAATATCCATGACCCCAACAAATGCTTTGCATTGAAAATTTCTGGTGATTCAATGAATCCAGATTTTGTGGAAGGAGATGTGATCGTCGTTGATATAGAACAAAAGCCTGAACCTGGTGAATTTGTAGTTGCTCGAATTGGTAAGGATGTCGTATTCAGAAAATATCAAGTAGTAAGTTCTGTGAACGGAGAACCCGAATGCTTTTCTCTTTCTCCATTAAATCGGGACTTTCCGCCGTTCTCTTCTTCACGTCACACCATTGAAATTATTGGTACTATGGTTGAACATCGCATTTTTCGAAGGAAGCGATAAAAGTCTGATTCTCCCACTAAAAGGTCGTCTGAAATATCAGGCGACCTTTTATTTTCTCTTTAAAAATCAAAGTTATACGCGAACTCAATCACAAAAATTAAAGAAATCTTAAATTTCAGCTTGCTTAATTATTTAAGTTATCTTAAAATTGGTTTTGTCGAAATTAAACGCTCTTTAAATATTTGGAACGAAGCAACCGGCCTTCGGAGTTATTTCGGAGTATAAACCCCGAAAAAACAGGCGTAGAAAAGGCGATCGAGCCTTTGGGTAAGAACAAACGGTTGCTGGCAGCTTTCAACCTGCCAAAAAAAAATGCCGCGCATCCGGGTAGCCTGATGAGAGGGTCCGGTAACAGGCGGCAAGTTGGACGTATTTTTTAATCGGGACGTAATCCCGATGCAGCAGCGATAATCTGCGGACAAGCTGCAAAATACATTTTGGTTTTTCTTTTCGCCCGCCGTGAGCGGGTATTTATCGGATAAATCCGATAGGGCGTATGCCCAATGTTCAGACGGCTCTACCCGTCTTTAAACATGTATCCAAATCCAAGCCCGCTTGTGCAAGAAGCGGGTTTCCGTTTGGGTATATCCGAAATAATCAGATGGTTTATTATAGTTCAAAGGTGCGATTATGACAAATATGACAGAAGATGAAATCAAAGCCCTGCAAACCAAGGCGGCGGAAATCTGCGCTCATTTTGAAAAACGCTCGGCGGTTTATGTGCGCTCTGGACAGGAAATTTTTGATGCGAACCGTGAGAATCATGATGACGCATTCATCGCATCGTGTGTTGCGAATGACTACTGGTGGAAATTTGAGTGGTATCTGAAGGGCAGTGATCTTTGGAAAGATGCAGAGTCTGATGATATTGATGATGTGGCGGCGGAGTTTGAGGGTAGGTTTGCGGAATTTTTTCGGGAAGGTTGAGAACGATGCCCGTAAAGATGGGAATGACTTTATTACTTAGTCTGTTTTTTGATGATTATGGTTTTCCTAATCTATGGGCGTGGGTAATCTATTTTATTCTTTGTGGTATAACGGTGGCCTGTTTCTGGATATTCTCTTCGGGTAGAAAAAAAGAAGAAGAGGTATTATTCAAATATACTTCGCTTTCTGCAATTTTCTTGTATTTATGCCTATTTGGCTTAGTTTATTCATTAAACCCATATGGATATATACCTGTTAGTGGTACAGATATCCAAAAGGATAACATAAGAAGATGTACGCTCGGAAAAACCATTACCCTTGAAAACATCGAGGATATTATGTTCGATTGCAAAAAACATGATTTGGGAATGGGACTTAAGTCCATAACAAAATAAGCAAGGTTAATTTCAGGTCGTAAGAAGTTTCAGACGACCATTTCTACCGCCTAGCTACACAAAAGGCGGCGGGCAACTCAGCGGCTCGAGAGAAAGGAAGACTGAGCGGTTCCGATACCGTCCGTGTGTGATGTTGTGTGAACAAGCACTTTGCCCGTGAAACAACGATCAGTAACGGGAGGGTAAAAATCGGCGGTATTGGTATTTATCACACCCTGCCGTTTTGAGCGATGCCCTGATAAGGCTGACTACCGGCAATACGTCGGGGAGCAGGTGGAAGCCCTGCAATTAAATTCTGAGGTCGTCTGAAGAAAGTTTTCAGACAACCTTCAATTTATCTAAAAGCGAAAGGAAGCAACATGAAAAAACTCCGCAAGCCCGTCAAACAGATCGTCATCGGGACATATCAAAGCATGAGAGCCGCTGCACAGCAGGTTGACCTGCTGATGAAGGGCAATGGTGATTTATGTGTGAACATTGTCCAAGAAGGAAGAAAGTTCCAAGTTCGGACGGTCGTATGGCAATGAAAAAACCGCTTTCTTGCGAAAGCGGCTTTCTCGGAGACTTGGGTAATCTCGTAGGGGTACGCAGATTATCCTTTTTTTCGTCTTTTATTTCAATATGGAAAAGGTATTGTATGAAAAAATACTTGGGTTTGTTGACAGCGGCGTTGCTGGGTGCCGCGCCCGCCGTTTATGCGGATGATGTACTGACAGGAGATACGCGATTGGCGTGTGAGGCGATTTTGTGTCTGTCATCAGGCGACCGTCCAAGCGAGTGTACCGCTTCGATTAAGCGGTATTTTTCGATTAGGCATAAAAAGTTGGGGGATACCCTCAAAGCACGTCGGAACTTTTTAAAGATGTGTCCGGCAAGTTCTGAAAGGGAAATGGCTGGATTAGTAGATGCCATCGCGGAAGGTGCCGGTCGTTGTGATGCAAAAGAGTTGAATCGAATGATGCGTTACTCGGCATGGGAAGAGGTTTGCGAACAGAAAACCTATAACCGCCTTGGTCGAAACTACACGAAACAGGAAAACTGTCAGATGGTTAAAAAATTCCGTATCCGCCCCGACAAGCCGGGTTATTGCAAGGCTTATTTCGATCACAACCTGACGACGGCAGGAGACAAAGTACGCTACGTCGGCGATGAACGAAATGGCGGACGCTGGGTTGATGTCCGCTAGATTATCTCGGTTGTTATTTCCTCCTGTGTTCGGGCAAGCCCTTTCCTGATGTCCGACACGCTCTTTCCCTGCGGGCAACTCCTGTCCGCAGGGCTTTTTACAGACCAAAGTCCGTTTGAAAAGCGGGTTTTGATGTGTAAAAAATCCAAACGGCCGTAAAAACGGTATTTTTTTATAACGAAACGACAAACAGGAAAGGTTGGAACAAATATGCAAGAAGTAAATTTGATAGTTCAGAGTAAAGGCGGATGTGGCAAAACGTTTTGCTGCGCCTCATACGCGCAATATGTGGCGGCAAGGGCTGCTAATCAGGTAGAAGTACACTGCTACGATACCGATACCAGCAACCGTACGTTGAGCCGGTACAAACCGTTGCACGTCCAAGTAATCAACATCCTGACACGGGATAACAACGTTGATATTCGTAATTTTGACGGACTGGTTGAGCAGTTCTTGGAAAAAGACGGTATAGGCATTGTCGATACCGGTTCCAACACTTTTATTCCACTGATGTCGTATATCGCTGAAAACAACATCGCCGAACTGCTGCGGGAATCAGGTGTGCGCCTGATTCTTCATGTACCGATTGAAGGCGGACAGGCGCAGGTTGACTGCATCGAAAGCTTGGGACGGATTTTGAACGACGTCGATGCTGAAGTAATAGTTTGGCTGAACGAGTTCCACGGCGCAGTGGAGAATGGCGGTAAACCGTTCGAACAGTTCGGTGTTTACCAAAAACACAAAGACCGCATCGTCGGTATTGTGCGCGTGGAAAAACGCAATCCCGACACCTACGGGAAAGACATTGAACAGATGACTAAGCTGCATCTGACCTTTGACGAGGTGGATTCCACGGCAGAAATGACCTTTATGCCTAAACAACGTCTGCGGAATGTGAAGCGCGATATTTTCGCGAAACTGGCAAACCTGCCGGTTGCAGTAAACGCTTTGAATGGTGCGGACGATGGAAAATAAGCCCGCCGAAATTGTCGCTGAAGTCTTCCGGCATTCGGGGACGCGGCTGACGGAAGACGATCCTATCGTCGTCATGTTGATGATGCAGGATCAGTCTTTCCGCCAAGCCTTTGACGCATTTGCGAGGCAGCAAACGGAAGAACGGCTGGTCTTCTTGGAAGAACTTTCCGTCCGTGAAGGCAATATTACCGCTGCCGCCGCCAAGCTGGAAAAGTACCGAGAGCAACTGCTGGCAGAGCTGGCGCAGTATGCCAACGGACAGATTGCCGAGGCAGAACAAAAAATCTATGGTTTGGTATCCCAACGTATCGCCCGTGATACGGAAGAAGCCAACGAACGGCTGGTCAAAAGGCTGGAACGACTGGTCGTCTGTACTATGGCGGCAGCTTTGGCAGTGTTGTTGATAGTGGGATGGTTTTTTGGGAGAGGAGGTTGATGTGGATGAGAAAAGTTACAAGACCCTGCTTGCAAAGCCGCCAGAAGGAATCGGCAGTTGGCCGTTGGTTTTAATCATCGAATTTAAAGATGCCGTTTACGAGGCAAACATTGCCCTGAGTCGTTCGAGATCTGCCAACGGCTGGCGGCAAACGTTTGCTGAAAAAGCCGAAAAAGTATGCGGTTTTTACCGACTCCAAAACGAAATAGAAAAAAGGAAGCAACAATGCTGATTGACAAAAAAAATCCCGTCAGTACGGTAAAGATACCTTCCATTGTAATTCCGGCAGAGGAAGATTATCCACATTACCGGCTGATACCGGTGCAGACGGAAGCAGGCAACGATATGTGCCTGCTTTTTTATGTCAATGAAGAATACTATCTGATACTCGAACCGCGCATCAAACGCTATTTGGCCCTCAGAAAACTGGAACAGTTGACCGAAACTGCGCCGTTTAAAGTTTTCGAAGTGATGCGGGAGGCAGAATGAGCAAAACCTACACCGTGGAAGAGGCAGCAGAATACTGCAAATGCCACGCCGAAACCATCCGACAATACATCCGTAAAGGGATGCTTGAGGCCAGCAGACCTGGCCGCCGTTATTGTATTACCCAAGCCGCACTTGACGTTTTCCTGATGCAAAAAGAAAATGAACAGGTGCAGGCTTCGCTCGAACACAGGAGCAAAGCAAAATGCCGATCTACTTACGAAAAGGCGTTTACTACGTCGATATTAGGACAGAAAGCGGCCGCAGAATTAGACAGTCTGCTGGCACTAAAAACAAACAGGAAGCGCAAAGGCTGCACAATAAATTGACATACGAGTTATGGCAGCACGAGCATTTTGACGAAAAACCGAAACGGCTGTGGGAGGAGGCCGCAGTCAAATGGATTGAAGAGAATGGCAGCAAGAAAAGCATCGGGAACGATTTGTGCAGATTGCGTGGTCTGCCGGAACTGCGCGGGATTTACCTGCATCACTTGACCCGTGATTTCATCATGGATACCGTCGCAAAAAAGAACTGCTCCGACAGCACGAAAAACCGTTATCTTGCGCTGATTCGCGCCATACTGAACAAAGCCGTCAAGGAATGGGGGTGGTTGGAAAGGGCTCCCCATCTGACGCTTTATCGAGAGCCTAAACGGCGGATCCGCTGGCTGACGAAAGATGAGGCAAATAGGTTGATTGCCTCCTTGCCCGACTATATGGCCGAAATGGTTATATTCAGCTTATCCACGGGATTGCGCCAGCGCAATGTTTTGGACTTGGAATGGCAGCAAGTGGATTTGACGGGAAGAACCGCATGGATACATCCTGACGAAAGCAAATCAGGCAAGGCGATAGGTGTTGCCCTGAATGATACGGCCATAGGCGTAATATCAAGGCAGATGGGGAAGCATTCTCGATTTGTCTTTACTTATTCCAATGGACGAAAAGTTCAAAGCATCAGCTCGAGGATTTGGAAAAACGCCTTGGAAAAGGCAGGAATTTCTGATTTCCGCTGGCACGATCTTCGGCACACGTGGGCAAGCTGGCTGGTTCAGTCTGGCGTGCCGTTGTCCGCCTTACAGGAGATGGGTGGTTGGGAAAGCGTTGAGATGGTACGCCGTTACGCACATTTGTCGGCGGAACATCTTCAAGCCCATGCCGAGGTATTGGATGGTATCGGGCTATGTAAAGACACAAATTGGACACAGTGCCGACTCGAAAAAAATGCCCAGCTTACGCAAGTCGTTGATTTGATTGGTGGGTCCGGTGGGGTTCGAACCCACGACCAAGGGATTATGA
>JUNU01000187.1 GCA_001067655.1 Neisseria lactamica | reverse complement strand
CTGTCTGCGGCTTCGTCGCCTTGTCCTGATTTAAATTTAATCCACTATATAATGGGTTTCAACAATACGTTAGCTATAAAAGGTCGTCTGAACTAAGAATAGCTTTTTTCAGACGACCTTTCTAATAACTCTTGGGATGCCTTATCAATAAAGTGAAAGATTAATGAAGGTCGTCTGAATAACATACTGATTTCAGACGACCTATTCTCTTCCCATTATTCAAATAAAACGTCTATTCCGTCTTCTCCCAACTCCAATTTTGCATGTTCAGGCATATGCCCTACGGTTTGCTGCCATTGCAAAAAGCTTTGCGCGATGGCAGGCATGACTTGGCGGTTTAGCAAATGGTCGATATTGCGTGCGCCGCTGTCGCCGGTAGTGCAAGAATCAGCCAGAAGCGCTGCAAAATCTTCACTGTAACTGAGGCGTGTTTGATGGGCTTCGTACAGTCGGTCAGCAATTTTGTCCAGCTTCAGTCTGACGATTTGAGCCAATGCCTCTTTTTCCAACGGACGATAAGGAACAACCTGCATACGCGCCAACAGAGCGGCTTGGAAATGGTCTGTCAGTATCGGACGAATCGCTTCTGCCAACTCTTCCAGACTAAATTCAGGCGTTTCATCGGTTTCAACAGGGTCGTCTGAAACGCAAGCGTTTTCAGACGAGCCATCCGGCATTTGTGCAGAAAGTTCGACTTCAGTGTCCACAATCTGCTCTTGCGCGTTTTGCTCTTTACCTTCTTCTGCAACAGCTTCTTCGGTTTCTTCAGGCTCTTGCGGTTGCAGCAATTGGGTCAATTCGTTCGCACCCAAATTTGACGTCATCAGGATAACGGTATTTTTGAAATCGATTTCCCGACCTTCACCGTCACGCATCATGCCTTTGTCGAAGACTTGGTAGAAAAGGTTGAGAATGTCTTTATGAGCTTTCTCAACTTCATCCAATAATACGACGCTGTAAGGTTTTTGACGTACTGCTTCGGTCAAAACGCCGCCTTCGCCATAACCGACATAACCCGGAGGCGAACCTTTGAGTTGGGAAACGGTATGTGCTTCGCGGTATTCGGATAGGTTGATGGTAATCAGCGATTTTTCGCCGCCGAACAGCGCATCTGCCAAAGCCAGCGCCGTTTCTGTTTTGCCTACGCCGGACGGACCGCTCAACAGGAATACACCCAATGGAGAATCGTTGGTTTTCAAACCGGCTTTAGCGGCTCTCAAACTTTGCGCGATAGCATGAATGGCTTCACTTTGCCCAACCACGCGTTTCTCAAGCAGGCTTTCCAGTTGCAGCAGGTTTGCCAGTTCGTCTTTGAGGACGCTGCCTGCGGGGACACCTGTCCAATCGGCGATAATATCGGCGATCACGGTCTCATCAACGCTGGTGAAAATCAACGGTTTGCCCGCGACAACGGCATCAAGTTGCTGCTGTTTCTCGGTCAGGCTGTGTTGCGCGGCTTGTCGCGCTTCAGAAATCAATTCTGTATTCTTGGCAGCTTCCATCAAGGATTGGATTTCATCCGCCAATTGTTTTTCTTCCTGATATCGGCGGTTCATTTCTTCGCGCTCTTCATTCAATTGGGCAATCTCTTGCTCAACTTGTCGAATGTTATCTTGCTGCGAAGCATTCAGACGACCTAATTGCTTATCGGCATCCAATGCTTCCAGTTCACGCTGCAGTGAAGAAATTTGGGCATCCATTAAACCGAAAATATGAGGCACGGTATCCAAACTCATGCGGACGCGTGCAGCTGCCGTATCCAACAAATCTACGGCTTTGTCCGGTAATTGACGACCGGTAATGTATTTTCGAGAAAGTTGTACGGCTGCGATGACGGCAGAGTCCTGAATATGGACTTTATGGTACGCGGCATAACGTTGTTTCAAACCGCGGAGCATGGTGAACGCAGCTTCATCGTCAGGTTCATCAACCTTGACCATTTGGAAACGGCGTTCCAATGCGGCGTCTTTTTCAAAGTATTGTTTGTATTCGCTCCAAGTTGTCGCTGCGATGGTACGCAACTCACCCCGCGCCAAAGCTGGTTTTAAGAGGTTGGCAGCATCTGCACCGCCCGCGCTATTTCCGGCGCCAATTAACGTATGTGCTTCGTCGATAAATAATAAAACGGGTTCTTCAGAATTTTGAACGGCCTCGATAACATTGCGCAGGCGTTGTTCAAATTCGCCTTTCACACCTGCACCTGCTTGTAAAAGACCTAAGTCCAACACCAATACTTGGGTGTTCTCCAATATCTTAGGCACCTCGCCCGAAGCGATTTTCAATGCCAGACCTTCTACCAATGCAGTTTTACCGACCCCAGGTTCACCAACCAGAATCGGGTTGTTCTTGCGGCGACGCGATAGAATATCCATCATTTGACGGATTTCAGTTTCGCGTCCAAATACAGGGTCAATACCGCCTTGTGCGGCTTTTTCGGTTAAATTGACAGTAAAACGTGCAAGCGCATCGTTTTGTCCTGCAGTGCCGGTTTGTTGGGGTTTAGATTCCGCTGAAACTGTATTTTGACTTTCTTCTGAAGCCGGCTGCGCAAATGTATTATTCTCGCCTTCGATAGAAACTTCGTCCAACCAAGTTTTCAGACGACCTATCTGTGTTTCAGTCAGGCTTAATAAGGGCCATGCTTCCTGCGTCATCAGACGATAAGGAGATTTCAGCAATGCCTGATACAGGTAAGCCGAACGGATTTCAGATGCACCTTCATCACTTGCCAGCAACCATGCATCTGACAATAAACTAATCAATGATTTAGACAAAGAGGGGTTGCCACGAACATTGCGTGGCAGTTTGTCCATTGTACTCAGCAAAGGATTCCAAATATTTTCTAAATCAATTTCGTAACGCCTCAGCAAGGCATTAACGTCTCCATCCCCTAGTTCGAGTAATTTGATAAATAAATGGTCAACCGTAATTTCGGCATGACCTCGTGTTTGACATAAGCCAGCTGCAGCTTCCATCGCCTGCTGACAATGCGTGTTCAGACGACGTAATAATAATGCTTGATCATGTGCAGACATTTGATATCCCTGATGTAAAAATGTGTTATAAAAAAGTGCTACCTTTATCAGGCAGCACTTTATGTGGATTATTAAGCGCGGCTTTCGTTCCAGCTGTCAGAATGAATGATGTTTCCGTCTTTATAAGTCCAAGTGATTTTTTCGTAACGCAATTCAACGCGTTCCAAGTGATTGTAACGTTCGCGAGCAGGATCTTTGATGTTGTGCATTACAGGACCTACTGCTACAACTTTAACGTTGTCCAGTTTGGTATTGAAATACTCTTTCTCTTGACCGGAAGCGTCAATTTGATACCACTTGATCTCTACTTCTTTCAAAGTTTGACCAGTTGTTACTGCTTTGTACAGGTATGGTGAAGAAGCATCGTATTCTTTGAACAATACGATAGGTTCGTGAACGCGAGTACCTGTCAGTTTGCCGGTATTGGCATCCGTAGGAATACGGACATTGTGCAGAAACTCAACGATTTCAACGCTGTCTTCGCGACCATTGACGTCAACAGAACCTTTAATAACGGAACCGCCGTCGTCTTTCAACCACATATAAGCAGGAATTGCCATATTTTTACTCCTTAGTTTTATTGAAAACGCCTTAAGTTGTGAGGCTTAAAGCAACTTGTGCTGCATTAGAGTTACTGTTTTACAGCCGGAATCAGTATGATCTCAACCCTACGGTTTTTGGCCTTACCTTCTTCCGTCTGATTATCTGCAATAGGCTTGGTATCACCCAATCCTTTAACCTCAAACCGACTTTCCGGAACATTAGAAGAGATAACCAACCAATCTTTGACTGATTGAGCACGTTTTTCTGATAACTGTTGATTAGAAACAGGATTTCCAACATTATCAGTATGTCCTTCAACTAAAATGCGTGTATCAGGATGTGACTCAATTGCTTTTAATGCACCAATCAATGCTTTATTGGCATTATTTTTTAGTTCAAACTGACCTGTTTCAAACAAAGCCAAGCTGTCTAAAGTAATAACTACTGGTTTCACAGGTTCCGGTTTTATCGGTTTTGGAGGTGGAGGATCTTTCGGCATTAAGGCTTTTAACTTTGGAATATATAAATCCGCACGATATAGCCCTAATCCTAAATGTGCTGGTACACCCTCATCACGGTATTTCTCAAGCAATTGCAAATCCTGCTTTAGCAATACCAAATGTTGATGCCGCTCATTTGAATTTGCCTTAGACCGAACATTTTCTATATGCCGGCTGATTTGTTCTATTAAACGGCTATTGTTTTTCATAGAGAAAAACGAAGCAGATAAAAAACCTAATGCACAAACAGATAATACTTTAAAAAGTATATCAATAGCATGATTTTTATGATAAACGGTATATTTATCTGACAATTCGGTATGAATATATTGAAATTGATTACCTTGATAATTATTAAAAGAATGGATTAACCCTTGTGTATTCTTAGAAATATAAGTTGCCCATACTGATTTGGCTTGGCAGTCTCCATCGTCAACTACGCTTAAGCTGCGTACATCGACATATTCCCACCCCCCGTCTGTACGATTCAACAATTGCTCCTCGACGCAATTGAGTGCCTCGATCAGCCATATATATTGACAACCGTTTGATTGTTTATTTTGCTGTAAAAACTCAATAGACAGACTTTCTTTAAAATCAGTAAAAAACTGATTAATATTTAATACATTCCATCTGCCCTGTGTTTTTAAGGCAAAAAATAGCTCTCTTTTATCTGAAGACTCTTTGAAAAGAAAGGGGGCACGAATAACAAAACTTACAGGTATAGATATACCCATTTTTTTTTGCAAAAACAATATATTGCGCAACCACCCCCGCATAACCATAGATACATCGGCATTTATGGCGGGAGACAACACCAGCTCTATGCTGAGTGAGATTTGTTTACGGGCTATATTCTGAAGCAGATTCCAAACTACAGTGTATAAATGTTCTGGATTAAAAATATTTATATATACTATGTCATCATACCTCTCGACTAAATTCGACATCTTCACTGCAGAATCAGGCATACGCAAAACGTAACGCCCAGTAAATCCAGTATTATTTAATTCTGTCGCAATTTGTTGCCAAACTTCTGAACCGATACTGATATTTTCCTTGTTCTTACGCTGCCTGATTAACCAAGCACAAAATATAGCAACAATTGACAAAGCTAGAATACTGCCTTTCAGCATCCAACTAGCTTGCCAATATATTGCCAATACATAAAACAGTATAAGCTCAACTACTATAAAAATAATGAAAGACGAGAGCTTTTGATAAGTCATTATGAAATTACTCTAAATTTATAATGCTTGAGTTTGTTCAGCCAAAGTATCCAGATAGTATCCAAATGCAAAATAAGCTACTACTGCAATAACAGAACAACAGATAAATACCCATATCGGACTAATCGTCAGCAAACTCTTAAGAGGCATGCTTTTACGATCGACATAGAATATTTGCCCATCTTGAGTTACCGCATTGCTAGACAATCCAGCAACCATTTTTTTCAAGCTATTTTGTGAATTTTGGAGAGCCATTTCATCTAAAATATAACGTCCCTTGAAGCCCAAATTGATTACACTCAAATATGCCTCAGCGATCAAAGAATTGGCATTTCCTGCTTTGCATAGCTTTTCAATTTTGTCGCACAATACATCGCCTGCATTGTATGATTGGAAGAAATGTACTTGCATGGGATTCATTTCCCACACTTCTCGATCACTTCCTTGCAGATTCTGCAGTGCAACCTCATCCAAAAGCGCACACTGCGCATAAGAAATCTCCTCAATCTCCTCAGCACTGCGTCCAGAGCTTGCTAAATTCTTTCTTAAATTTTCTACCAAAGTTTTGCCATACTCATACCATGTTGAGGCATGCTCGTGCCTAAAACCTGCCGATAATGCGGATACGGTCAAAGCAGTATCTCTTAATTCACTTCGAATCAATGGATTATGGTTCATATTAAATACTCACTACTGCAAATAAGCTTAAATGTAAATTGGGTATAGATGTTGGAACGTAAATACTACATACCTGCGATTGCATCATTCTTGAAAATGCCACATGCCGTTTGTCTAATCTGAAGTAAACATTATCCATTCGGAACGACAAACCAGGAGGGGTTTGATTCAACAACTGCAAAGGCACTCCCATTACTGCCGTATTGATAACGCGTTCCACGTCTTCAGGTGCACCAATTTTGCTAACCAATGGCAATTGCTTCTGCAATTCAGCAAAAACAACGGAATCAGAATGTGCCGAGATATAAAACTCCGCATTATCATCAATTCTGCTGTCAAATATCTGAGCTCGCCAATGTGTAGATTTTGTATGCTCTAACGACAATTCAATGACAGGCGATGGAATGACTTCATCTAACAGACTGCGGATTTTCAACTCCAAACGGTTGAAGGTTCCAAACAGATCAAAATGATCGTATGGCTCCATTTCATTAACTGATTCACTCACCCTGAATGTGTACAACATACCAAGCAGACGCACTAAGAGCTTATAAAGCTCCTCTGGATGTTGCTGCGGATAATCATTCAAATGTTTCAATTCAGGATAAATCGTATTTAATCCGTGCAAGAACCAAAACAATGTCGAATCAGACACAGAAAAATCGACCGTATTTTCACTACGCGCCCGACGGCGGGCTGATAAGTTATCTATACGGGACAACACCAGTAAAGTGATTCTATTCAGACATGAAAGTAAAACTTCCGAACCTGTAATCGACAATAATGGAGGGATGTAGTCTTTAGACCAAATCAATGCCCCATTCTCGTTTTTTTCCACTACTCCGATTGGGCATGTAATGTAATCGTCATTATCCTCGAAATCAAAACGAATTTGTAAATTTAATTGCTCAACGGCAAGTTCTGCCTCCTCAGCGGAAAATAAATCCTCAACTTGCTCGAACTTTTTCACAAACCTTCTGGGGGTATTTCCAGCCCCGTTTTCATCCACCAAATTCGGTACATGCGCTTGATAAACTGGGAGAGCCAACAGCACTGTATTTCTTGCTCTCATAGGCAGGCTATTAATATCACGAACTTCAACAGAGCCACTGCCCGACTGCAAGTCGATTAGAGTTCCGTCAGGCAGGCAGGCCTGAAGCTCATTCAATTTAATTTTTCCTAATTCAAGCGTCTGCTGGTCGAACTCGCAACGAAAACATCCCCACTTGAATTCACCCATCAATTTTATTACTGTTGCATAAATGTAACTATTAAAAACGTTTTGTTGTTGGAAGTGCTGAGGAGAGAGCAAGACACCCTCTTCCCATAATGGTTTATGAAATCTCACTGTTTATACCTTTTAAATACCTTTTGTCAGATAAATTTTGAATGCAATAGACAACAGTATACCTAACATTTATACTATTTAGATAGAAATATATCCAAATTTAGTATTTATATTTCATTTGAAACGAAAGATTTTCCCTTCAACACATAACAGAGAATAGGATTAGCCGTGAGCAAAAGTTTCCAAAACGAAGTTCCACCTTCACGTATCAATATCAAACTAGACCTCCATACCGGAGGCGCACAGAAAAAAGTCGAGCTTCCGCTCAAGCTTTTAGTCACCGGTGATTACAGCAATGGTCAAGACAAACGCGACCTTGCCGAAAAAGAAAAAGTCAATATCAACAAAAACAACTTTGACTCCGTATTATCTGACTTCAACCCCAAAGCCAACCTGACTGTGAAAAACACCCTATCCCCGGTCGGCGGCGAGATGAACATCAATTTGAATTTTAAATCTATGCGTGATTTC
Source organism: Neisseria lactamica (assembly GCA_001067655.1). Taxonomy (GTDB): domain Bacteria; phylum Pseudomonadota; class Gammaproteobacteria; order Burkholderiales; family Neisseriaceae; genus Neisseria; species Neisseria lactamica_B. The sequence goes on along the minus strand of JUNU01000187.1, from coordinate 11,374 downwards.
CACCCGGAACAAATTGCACAAAATGTTCCCGAGCTGCGTGCTTTATTGGCTATGCGCAACCTGCTCCGTGACTTGAAATCCAACCTGTTGGACGATTCGGCATTCCGTCGCGAACTGGAAACCATCTTGCGTGACGAAAATCTGTCTGCCGAACTGCGCGACCGCCTCGAAAAAATTGCACCTGTTAACAAATAAAACACAAGGTCGTCTGAAAACACCCGTAAGGATTTAAAATATGCAAAAACGCCAAGAAGCCCAAACAACCGTTATAGAACAAGAAAACACAGCCAGTGTTTATGAAGCGCTGTGCCAAAAAATCAATTTAAACGCCGTCGACTCCGTCATCGACATCGAACAGTTCCAAAGCGCCGAAAAAATGTCCGAAGCCTCTGCGGATGAACGCATCGCAGCAGCGGTCAGCGTATTTTTAAAGATGATTCAGGACTCATCTCAAAAAGTAGAACGCCTCGACAAAAGCCTATTGGACTACCATATCGCACGCATTGACGAACAACTCAGCCGCCAATTAGATGAAATCCTCCATAACGAGGAATTCCAAAAAATCGAATCTGCATGGCGCGGCTTGAAATTCTTGGTTGACCGTACAGACTTCCGTCACAACGTTAAAATCGAAATTCTCGACGTATCCAAAGAAGACTTGATTCAAGACTTTGAAGATGCGCCTGAAATCGTCCAAAGCGGACTGTATCGCCACACCTATAGCAATGAATACGACACCCCGGGCGGCGAACCTATCGGCGCAGTCATCTCCAACTACGAATTTGACCGCAGCCCGCAAGACATGGCTTTGCTGCGCAATATTTCACGCGTCTCCGCCTCTGCACACATGCCATTCATCGGCTCTGTCGGTCCATCTTTCTTCGGGAAGGAAAGCATGGAAGAAGTCGCCGGCATTCAGGATTTGGCGAACTATATGGACCGTGCCGAATACATCAAATGGAAAAGTTTCCGTGAGACCGATGATGCACGCTATATCGGTTTGACCCTGCCCCGCTTCCTCGCCCGCCTGCCTTACGGTAGTGATACAGTTCCTGTACGCAGCTTCAATTACGAAGAACAAGTTAAGGGCACTGAACACGATCGTTACTTATGGGCAAACGCATCCTTTGCCTTCGCTGCCAACATGGTTCGCAGCTTTATTAACAATGGCTGGTGCGTCCAAATCCGCGGACCTCAAGCCGGTGGTTTGATCGAAGATTTGCCTATCCATATGTATGATTTGGGTACTGGCAACCAAGTGAAAATTCCTACCGAAGTCCTGATTCCTGAAACCCGTGAATTTGAATTTGCCAACTTGGGCTTCGTACCGCTGTCTTTCTATAAAAACCGCGATTACGCCTGCTTCTTCTCGGCCAACTCAGCGCAAAAACCTGCGCTCTACGAAACCAAAGAAGCGACGGCAAACAGCCGCATCAATGCCCGTTTGCCTTACGTTTTCCTGCTTTCCCGTCTGGCTCACTATCTCAAGCTGATCCAACGCGAAAACATCGGTACAACCAAAGACCGCCGTATGCTCGAACTGGAATTGAACACTTGGATCAATACATTGGTTACTGAAATGACAGATCCAAGCGATGAGTTGCAGGCAACGCATCCTCTGCGTGAAGCCAAAGTCTTGGTTGAAGATATCGAAGACAACCCCGGCTTCTTTAAAGTGCGCCTGTTTGCCCGTCCTCACTTCCAAATCGAAGGCTTGGATGTAAACCTGTCCTTGGTATCTCAAATGCCGAAAGAGAAAAAATAAACCCTTGAATAATGGTATCGCATGATTTGTCTTCTATATATTCATGCCATGAATCATTAAGACAGCAGACCCTTAGTTGTTTGCTGTCGAAGACAATCTAAAATGGTGCTGAACTCAAGCGGTCGTTCTGTATTTGCTACATGAACGACCGCTTTATTTTTTGGCAAATGAAATTCGTTAGGACGACATCGCGTTTTCTCCTTATATTGTCTCAACGTACTTCGGCGATCTCCTTGTTCCATTATTCTTTTATAAAAACCAAAAGGTCGTCTGAAACTATTTCAGACGACCTTTTTCATGCGTTTATATCTCTACTTTTATTCCCACTCAATCGTGGCAGGTGGTTTGCCGCTTACATCGTAAACCACGCGGTTGATGCCTTTGACTTCGTTGATGATGCGGTTGGACACACGGCCGAGCAGCGAGTATGGCAGTTCTGCCCAGTGTGCGGTCATGAAGTCGCTGGTGATGACTGCGCGCAGTGCGACGACGTAGTCGTAAGTGCGTCCGTCTCCCATTACGCCGACGGATTTGACGGGCAGAAACACGGCGAAGGCTTGGCTGGTCAGGTCGTACCAAGACGTACCGTTTTCGTCGGTGGTGTTGCGCAGCTCTTGGATGAAAATATCGTCCGCTTGTCGCAGCAAATCGGCGTATTCTTTTTTCACTTCACCCAAGATGCGCACGCCCAAACCGGGGCCGGGGAACGGATGGCGGTACACCATTTCACGCGGCAAGCCCAAAGCGACGCCCAGTTCGCGCACTTCGTCTTTGAACAAGTCGCGCAGCGGTTCGAGCAGCTTGAGCTTCATGTTTTCAGGCAGGCCGCCGACGTTGTGATGCGATTTGATGGCGTGGGCTTTTTGGGTTTTTGCGCCTGCGGATTCGATTACGTCGGGGTAAATCGTGCCTTGCGCCAGCCATTTGGCGTTGGTGAGTTTTTTCTCTTCGGCATCAAATACTTCGATAAATTCCGCGCCGATGATTTTGCGTTTTTTCTCAGGGTCGGTAACGCCGGCGAGTTTCGCCATGAATTGCTCTTCGGCATCGACATGAATCACCTTCACACCCAAGTTGCGGGCGAACATATCCATCACCATTTTGCCTTCGTTTAAGCGCAAGAGGCCGTGATCGACGAACACGCAAGTCAGTTGGTCGCCGATGGCGCGGTGAATCAGCGCGGCGGCTACGGAGCTATCCACGCCGCCAGACAGACCCAAAATCACTTCGTCGCTGCCGACTTGTTCACGGATTTTTGCAACGGCTTCTTCGATGTAGTTCGGCATCGTCCAGCTGGGTTGCGCGCCGCAGATGTCCAAGACAAAGCGGTTCAACAGGGCGCGGCCTTGTTTGGTATGGGTCACTTCGGGGTGGAATTGGATGCCGTAGAATTGTTTTTCGACGTTTTCCATCATGGCAATCGGGCATGACGGGGTATCGCCGATAACGGCAAAGCCGTTGGGCAGCTTGGACACTTTGTCGCCGTGGCTCATCCATACGTCGAGCGTGTTCGGTGCGTCGTCGTAAATATCGCGGGTCAGTTCGCTATCGATGGTTTTGACTTGCGCGTAACCGAATTCGCGCTGGTTGCCGGGCTGAACTTCGCCGCCCAAGTGGTGCGCCATAAACTGCATTCCGTAGCAGATGCCCAAAACCGGAATACCCAAATCGAAGATGCCGGTATCGGCTTGATAGTCGGATTCGTAAACGGAATTGGGACCGCCGGAGAGGATAATACCTTTCGGATTGAAGGCTTTGATTTCGTCCAAAGGCATGTCGAAAGAATGCAGCTCGCAGTAGACATGGGCTTCGCGCACGCGGCGGGCGATAAGCTGGGTAACTTGCGAACCGAAGTCGAGGATGAGGATTTTGTCTTGGGTCATGGCGCTGAGGCTTTCCTAAAATGGTTTTTTAAATATATTAAAATCAAAAAATTAAATGATTTTTTAGTTATCCTTACTTAGGGTATATGTCAAGATCACATCGGCGTCTTTTTCATTGAGTGTAGATCGTTCTTTTTCGTTTTCTGCTCTTCGCTTTTCCAGCCATATAACTTTTGTACCCTGTGATTCAGCATAGCCATTTAGTAAATCACGGGTATCACCCCGTGACCGTGCTGCGGAAATGGCAATATCTGGTTTATGTTTCTTGAAAAAATCAATATTTTTTTTCGTCTCTGCACCATTATCTCCAAATGTAGTGATGCAGATTTTTAATTTTTTGGACTGCAATAAAACTCTTTTGTCTTTTGTGTTTGGCTTTTTTTCTGGTACTAACTTATAACCATATTCTGGTTCCTGCAGTTTATCAATAACCAAATTTAATGTGGTCGTTTTACCAGAATTCCCCACGTTAGATAGCCCAATAATTTTCATATCTTTAATCTCATCTTCACTAGTTAGTCAAATCAGCAAATGAAAAAACTATAATACGGCTTCAGCCCACACTCCACTTACTTTTGTTTATTGAAATATTGTCAGAAAAACAATAACAAAACAGGTCGTCTGAAAACGGCGGATTATACCATTTTCAGACGACCTTTGCAGGGAGGGGGTCTTAGTTATCCTGCTGTTTATGCTGCTTATAAGGCACTATATCGCTGCGCGAAAGCAGCAGCAGGCAGCCCAGCACCATCATTCCCAAAGCAACCAGCGGCGAATAGCCGAGCCAGTATTGATTGTGCAGATACACCGCCACGCCGATATACACCAGCAGCGGGCCTGAAACAATAGACTGCTTGTTGACGCCGTCCATCACCAAAACCGCAATCCCCGCCACCACCATACCGGCGGACACGATGGTCGAAGTTGCGGGCAGGATGTCCGTCGTTTTCAAAAACCAAACGGCACCGAAGATAATCAAAAACAGCGGCAGGAAAAGCGAAGAGCGAGACATGGCGTTACTCCGTAAAATTTCAGACGACCCTGATTATTGGGTCGCAGGGGTCGTCTGAAAAGCCTGAAGAAAGCAATCTTGGGTATGTTTTTGCAAACATAGGGCTTGATGTGTAAACGGCGGGGACACGTTTGCGGCGACATCGGCGTCCGGCGGTCAATTCAAGCTGCTATCAACCTCAACGCACATTTTTCATCAAACGTTGTTTTTCGCGTTTCCAGTCGGCTTCTTTCAGGCTTTGGCGTTTGTCGTGTTGTTTTTTACCCTTCGCCAAGCCGATTTCCATTTTGATTTTGCCGCGCGTGAAGTGCAGGTTCAACGGGACGATGGTGTAACCCGCACGCTCGGTTTTACCGATGAGCTTGTTGATTTCGGATTGCTTGAGCAAAAGCTTGCGCGGACGGACGGGGTCGGGTTTGACGTGTGTCGAGGCAGTCGGCAGCGCGGTAATATGGCAGCCGACCAGATAAAAAGCGTCTTTTTTCCAGTAGATATAGCTTTCTTTCAACTGCACCCGCCCGGCGCGGATAGCTTTGACTTCCCAACCTTCCAATACCAAACCGGCTTCAAGCTGGTCTTCGATAAAGAAGTCGTGAAAGGCTTTTTTATTATTGGCAATACTCATAATTCTGATTCTTCTATACTTTTCAGACGAGCTATTTTATCAGTGCGTCCTAGAAATGAAAATGTTTGAATGTGAATGGATGCGATATGCCGACCGCGCGCCTTACCCCTTATTTTTTTCCATCAATAGAAACAACATGACGGCGTTTAATATCAGGATATCGTCGCTCGAAGCCGCTTGGGTTTCTTTGTGCAAACTGAATTTGCCCTCCCACAACGCCCTCAATTTCTTCAAACGGTACACCACCGTATCATCGGGTCGGGTAATCAAATAAGTCGGATTGAAGACAAGACCTGTCAGCCAACCCAGATACGGAACCTCTCCTACCATTTTATCCAACACAGCCACCCAAGGATTTTTTTCGCGGATATGGAAGAGCAACTGACCTTCCGCGTCCGTCACCTGATAGCTCGTGCGCCAAAGCGACTTGACCCCTTCATGTACCACTTTCCCCAAAACCGTACCGGAAGCATTCTGAATGACATAGGTCGCACCAAAATCAATAACCCTGTCCGCCTGAATCGTAAACACAGGCGTATTCTGATCGTGATTAGGGAAAACCTGAATCGACTCTTTGAGCTTAAACATTTTCTGCCGCGTATAAGCGATTTCGTTCCCCGCTTCGTCTCTGACAAAAAAATCATTGGCAATGGATAAAAGTTTGAAATAGAAATTAAGCGGAAAGTTGAGACTGCTTACCTCCTTAGAAACACTCATGTTTTCATACATTTTTATATAATCAATCATCAGATTTTTCCTTGCCCGTTTATAGAATATCAATTGAAAGGTCGTCTGAAAGCCATTGTGCGGTTTTCAGACGACCTTTTTGCACCACTTATTGCGCCTTCAATCGGTTCAACAACGTTTTGACCGTACCGCCGTAATACGCGCTCGAAGTACAGTACACCGTTTCCAAGCCGCATTGACCTTGCGAACCGTACTTCTTAATACACTGATTCAGCGCGACTTGATGCACGCTCTTAAAGCGCGGCGAAGTAATCACAACCGCATTGTCCGTCGTCAGTTTGCCTTCTGCTTTCGGATATGCGACAGCGATGCAGGTGTTATGAAGCGGAACAACGGATTTACAGCCTGTCGCCTCGCCGTTTTGCACGCCGGAAAGCGTATCCTGCCCACGGCAAAACGCCTCCAGCTCTGCATTTGCCTCGATTTGCGACATATTTTCTTTAGTCGTTTTAATCAGCAGCGCATCATTGCCGTCATGCGGATTCTGCCACATGGCGAGATAACCATAAGTATCCGCTGCATTCGCGCCTGCTGACAAAATGGTGGCGATAAGTGCCATTACAATCTTTTTCATTATTGATTCCAAATGCTTATGTCGTTAGTTTGACTGCCATCATTATAAAGCAAAGCCTATGGCGAATATATGCCTGCATCACTTTTCGTTTCAAGTCCCTTGTTACAAGGTCGTCTGAAAGCGTTTCTTCCACAAAGTCAAAACGGATATAACACATTTCGTCAAAATCCAATAGACAAAGGTTTCAGCTATACTGTCGGCTGTCGCGGCGTTGGCCCATTTTGCTCTGCGCAATCTGTAAGCCGTCGCCCGATATTGATAACCGATTCATTTCGCTCTATTTATTTTCCGTCAACCCCGAAAAGGAAATCCCTATGGCTCAAATTACCTTCCACGACAACCCTGTCCATACTTCCGGCGACCTGCCCGCCGTCGGTCAAACCGCGCCTGCATTCAGCCTGACCGCTGCCGACCTGTCCGACAAAACTTTGGCGGATTTTGCGGGCAAACGCAAAGTGTTGAACATTTTCCCGAGCGTCGACACCGGCGTGTGCGCCCAATCCGTGCGTACGTTTAACCAACGCGCGTCTTCTTTGGACAACGCGGTCGTGTTGTGCATCTCCGCCGACCTGCCGTTTGCCCAAGCCCGCTTCTGCGGCGCGGAAGGTTTGGACAATGTTATCAACCTGTCTACGTTCCGCAGCAGCTTTGCCGCCGATTACGGCGTCGCCCTGACCGACAGCCCGTTGCGCGGACTGACTGCGCGTGCCGTTGTGGTTTTGGACGAAAACGACAAAGTCCTGCACAGCGAACTGGTTGCCGAAATCGCCAACGAGCCTGATTACGACGCGGCTTTGGCTGTTTTGTAAATAAGGGTTTTAAAGCTGAAAAAGGTCGTCTGAAAAGTTTCAGACGACCTTTTGTCTTTCTTCCTAAACTATTTCGCAGGCGGCTTCAATTCAAACACTTCGGGATGCGCCTTAAAATATTCTACGGCGATAAATCCGCCGCCGATGATGATCACCAGGAACACCGCCATGACAATCATGGCAAGGATGAATTTATCCGAAGGATGGGCGTCGGGCTTGCGTTTATCCGCCATTATTTCATCTCCGAGAGCCAGTCGCGGGCGGTGAGAAACTCGTTCAGCCGCGCTTCGGGCGAACCTTCTTCGGGCGCGTATTGATACTCGAAACGCACCAAAGGCGGCATGGACATCAAAATGCTTTCCGTGCGCCCGCCGCTTTGCAGTCCGAACAGCGTACCCCTGTCCCAAACCAAATTAAATTCCACATAACGCCCGCGCCGGTAAAGCTGGAACTCGCGCTCGCGTTCGCCGTATGGCGTATTTTTGCGTTTCGCCACAATCGGCAGATACGCCCCGATATAGCCTTCGCCGACCGCCTTGATGAAATTCAGGCAGGTGTCGAAATCCCAGCGGTTCAAATCGTCAAAGAACAAACCGCCTACGCCGCGCGTTTCGCTGCGGTGTTTCAGGTAAAAATACTCGTCGCACCATTTTTTGAACTCGGGATAAACCGCTTCCCCAAACGGCGCGCATGCGTCGCGCGCGACCGTGTGCCAGTGCAAAATATCTTCTTCAAACGGATAAAACGGCGTCAAATCAAAGCCGCCGCCGAACCACCACACAGGCTCGCCGCCTTCCGGATACGCTATAAAAAAGCGTACGTTCGCATGGCTGGTCGGCACATACGGATTTTTCGGATGAATCACCAGCGACACGCCCATCGCTTCGAACGCCGCGCCCGCCAGTTCAGGGCGGTGCGCCGTCGCCGAAGCAGGCATTTTGCTGCCCTTCACATGCGAAAAATTCACGCCCGCCTGCTCGAATACCGCGCCGTTTTTCAACACGCGGGTTTCGCCTACGCCCAATTTGCCCGTCCATTCTTCACGCGCAAACACCGTCCCGCCGTCTTCTTGCTCAAGCGCGGTGCAGATTTGGTTTTGCAGGTTTTTCAATACAGTTAAAACGGCTTCGGTGTACATGGCGGGTTCCTTATGGATGGGGTCGTCTGAAAACCGTATTTTAATACGGCGCGCCGGATATTTATCAGAATTGCTGAAAAACGGGATGAAACAAAGTTCGCAATCTCTCAAAAGGTCGTCTGAAATCTTGGATTTAAGCTTTCAGACGACCTTTTTTGCGCTTAATACTGTTTGCGCCTCGTCTGAAAAAATGCCTGCAAAACGGCTTTGCATTCGCCTTCCAAAATGCCGCCTTTGATTGCCGTGTGTTTGTTCAGCAGCGGGTTGGCAAACAGATTGACTACGCTGCCTGCCCCGCCGGTTTTGGGTTCAGCCGCGCCGTAGATGACGCGGCGGACGCGGGCCTGGATGATGGCGGAGGCGCACATGGCGCAGGGTTCGAGCGTGATGTAGAGGTCGCAGCCGTCGAGGCGGTAGTTCTGAAGGGCGGCACCTGCGGCGGCAAGGGCGCGGATTTCGGCGTGGCGGCTGATGTCGTGGTCGCTGACGCAGGTGTTGTGGGCGGCAGCGATGATTTGGTTGTTGGAGACGACGACCGCGCCGACGGGGATTTCGCCGATGCTGGCGGATTGTTCTGCCTGCGTCAAGGCAGCGCGCATGAAGGTTTCCATTTCAGACGACGTGGGGAAAACGGCGACGGGCGGATGGTTTTTAAGGGCTTGTTCCAAAGCGGTTTTCTGCGTTTGCGGTAGGTCTTGCGGTTTGATACCGAGCAGCAGGGCTTCGAGTTGCCAAAGCGTGCTGCGGGTAACGGTCAGTCCGGCAGCTTTGAGTAGCAGAAAGGCTTGGACGGAACCGGTGTCGCGCAGCTCCTCTACGCTGCGGATGCCGAGGGCTTGCAGGGCGGCTAAGGTTTGCGGGGCGACGGGCGGCGTGGTCAACAGGGTCGGCATGGCGTTTTAAATTTGGAAATGGCGGCGGACAAGTGCCAAGGTCGTCTGAACGTGGTTGCCGTCAGTGTAGGGGTTGATGCTGTGCGCCAATGGGATTTTGCGCAGCCAAGTGAGTTGGCGTTTGGCAAGCTGGCGGGTGGCGGCAATGCCTTTTTCGACAAAGGTGTCGTAATCGGTCAAGCCTTCGAGGTAATCCCATGCCTGCCGGTAGCCGACGCAGCGCATGGAGGGCATATCGGCGGTCAGCTCGGGATATTTTTGGCGCAGGGCGCGCATTTCGTCGATGAAGCCTTGTTCCAGCATTTGCGTGAAACGGCGGGCGATGTTTTCGTGCAGCAAGGCGCGGTTTTCGGGAATCAGGGCGGTGGTACAGAGGTCGAGCGGCGGAGTGTAATCGGCTTTTTCGGCAAAATGCGCGCTCAATGGCTTGCCGGTCAGGCGGTACACTTCCAAAGCGCGTTCGATACGTTGGCTGTCGTTCGGTTTCAGACGACCTGCGGTTTCAGGGTCTATGGTTTGCAGGCTTTGATACAGATGCGCCAAGCCGTATTGTTCTTTTTCTTCCTGCAACCGGGCGCGCACGGCGGCATCGGCTTCGGGCAGGTCGTTCAAGCCCTCTGTCAGTGCGTGGAAATACATCATCGTACCGCCGACAATCAAAGGCAGCCTGCCGCGCGCGCGGATTTCCTCCGCCAGCCGCACGCAGTCGCCGACAAACTCCGCCGCGCTGTAAGACTCCGTCGGCGGGATGATGTCGATAAGGTGGTGCGGCACGGCTTCAAGCTCGGCAGTTGTCGGCTTTGCCGTGCCGATGTCCATATCGCGGTACACCAGCGCGGAATCGAGGCTGATGATTTCGACCGGCAGGGCTTCGGCGATTTTCAAGGCAAGGGCGGTTTTCCCGCCGGCAGTCGGGCCGAGGATGGCAAAGGCTTTTGGGGTGTTCATATCAAAAGGGGCTTGGGGAAACGGACGGATTATAGCAAAAGGTCGTCTGAAATCATTGCTTCATTCATGATAAATATCTGTATCGACACCCGATTTCCCTCAATTTTTCTCAACCTGCGACAGACTCGAAATATCGGCCTGCCCTAGTTTCTTTAATCTAAAGCAGGTAAAATGGCAGCCGTTGCCTGATGCGGGCGAACACCCGCACCATCCGACGAACACTACCAAAATACAATCATATATAAATAATTTAGGAGCACTAAAATGGAACATAAGCTGCCACAACTGCCTTATGAACTGGACGCATTGTCCCCACATCTGAGCAAAGAGACTTTGGAGTTCCACTACGGCAAACACCATCAAACCTACATCACCAATCTGAACAATCAAATCAAAGGTACCGAATTTGAAAACCTGCCTTTGGAAGAGATTGTGAAAAAATCTTCAGGCGGCGTATTCAACAACGCAGCCCAAACTTGGAACCACACTTTCTACTGGCTGGGTTTCACGCCTAAAGGTCAAGGCAAACCTTCCGGCGAACTGGCCGCCGCCATCGACGCCAAATGGGGCAGCTTCGAGAAATTCCAAGAAGCATTCTCCGCTTGCGCGGCAGGCACTTTCGGTTCAGGTTGGGCATGGCTGGTGAAAACCCCTGCCGGCGAATTGGATTTGGTGTCCACTTCCAACGCAGCCACTCCGCTGACCACTGAAAACACTCCGCTGCTGACCTGCGACGTATGGGAACACGCCTACTACATCGACTACCGCAACAGCCGCCCCAACTACCTGAAAGGTTTCTGGGAAATCGTCAACTGGGACGAAATCGCCAAACGCTTTGCTGCTTAAGTTGAACGTTTAAAATAAAAGGTCGTCTGAAATCGATTTTCAGACGACCTTTTTGTTAGGCAACGCGGTATCAAGGTTTCTTCATATAGTGGATTAACTTTAAACCAGTACGGCGTTGCCTCGCCTTAGCTCAA
>JUNU01000014.1 GCA_001067655.1 Neisseria lactamica | reverse complement strand
GCGTGTGCCTGTGGTGCTTCAAAAGGTCGTCTGAAAACGGAGCTTCAACGAAGTGAAAATTTGCCTGAACCTTAAAAGCAGCCTGCAACCCAATCCCCTCTCCCCGTGGGAGAGGGCTAGGGAGAGGGCGGCGAACCGCAGGTTTGCTTGGGCGGTATTTTCAACATACAGGCTGCTTTTCAATTCGTTGAAACCGCGCTTTAGCTTCGCAGAAACCCCCGCTTCCTTCGGAAGCTCCGTTTTCAGACGCCCCCCCTATTCTTTCCCCGCCGCAACGGGTTCGGCCTTTTCAAATGCCGCCTTCAACTGTTCCGCCGCCTGTATCAACTGCCGCGCGCCGCCCGCGACAATGTAGTTCGCGGCAGGCATGACGATGATTTGCTTGCGCTTCCAAGCGTTCGTGCCGCGTACCAGCTCGTTATCCAACACTTCCATAGCCGCCGGCCCTTCCTGCCCGATGGCGGCGGTACGGTCGATGATGAAAATCCAGTCGGGGTTTTTCTCTTTGATGTATTCGAAAGAAACGGGCTGCCCGTGCCCCTCGTTGCGTAAAGATTCGTCCACGGGCGGCAGGCCGATGTCGCCGTGTATCCAACTTGCCAACCGCGACTGCGTGCCGAAGGCGGACACCTTGTTGCCCGTAACCGACAGCACCAGCCCGCGCCCTTTGCCTTTGGCGGCTTCGCGCGTTTGGGCGAACAGTGCGTCAATCTGCGCCTTCAATTCCGCCGCGCGCGCTTCCTTGCCGAAAATCCGCGCCAGGGTTTCCATCTGCTGCTCGCCGCTGGTGCGGATATTGCCGTTGTCCACCGTCAGATCTATGGTGGTCGCGTTTTTCGCCAACTGTTCATACGCTTCCGCACCCGGCCCGCCGGTAATGACAAGCTGCGGATTGTAGCGGTTCAGGGCTTCATAATCGGGTTCGAACAGCGTCCCCACCGTTGCCGCCTTTTCAAATGCAGGCTGCAAATAGTCCACGCGCACCGGCGCGGTAGTTGCGCCCACATTCACGCCCAACTCGGTCAGCGTATCCAATGCCGCCCAGTCGTACACGGCGACGCGTTCGGGATTCTTCGGCACAACGGCATCGCCCCGCGCGGTCGGCACGGTCAGCGTGGCGGCAGATGCGGCTTGGGATGCGGCGGATACAGTTTTTTCGGCGGCAGGTTCAGGCGAACAGGCGGCCAGCAGGACGGCGCAGGCTGCCCAATAAAAACGTGGCTTCACGGTGTGCGGTTCCTTTGTTGTGCGAATAGGAATATTTATTATTAAATAAATAACCCGCAGAAACCATGCTGCAAAACGCAAAATTCCCGAAACGGCAAAACAAATTCCCGAAACGGGAAAGGTCGTCTGAAACACCCTTTCAGACGACCTTTCCCGTTTCAACCAATCCCTACGCTTGATTATTGGCAATAATTCCTATTTAATCCACTTATCAGACAACCCGTTCCTATCCAAGCATGAACACCGCTGCCATCTACCGCCAGTACCAAACCTATGTCCGCTCCGATAAATCCGGCTGGGCGTTGGACGGCTGTTCCGACAGCGCGCTCATGGCGCAGGCAAAACAGCCCGGTTTGCATCTGGAAATGTGCATCAACCGCTTCGACTCGGGCATCACCCTGTCGCGGATGCGCGGCGGCGGAACGGGTGCGTTTCCCACCGAAATCCACAATTTCAGCCACAACTGCGCCCTGTTCGTCATGGTGTCGGGGCAGAACCGGTTACAAATGGGCGGCAGGGAATACCGCCCGTCTGCCGGCGAAATCTGGCTGGTGCGCGGCGAACTGGCGGACGTGTCCGAAACCCTGCTGCCCGACAACGGCGGCATGTGCGCGCTGCATTTGGATTTTTCGCTGGAAAAACTGCGCCGCTGGCACGACGAAGGCTTGCTGGACGAACGCCTGTTTTTGCCGCAAACGATAGGCCGATTCGCCCTGCAACGGCTGGCGCAAAACGCGGCGGCACTGACGGCGGCTGCCTGCCCCCTGCTGCAACGCCCGTTCGAATCGGACGGCTTCGGCCTGCTTGCCGACGAAGCCGCCGCGCTGGAACTCTCCGCCCGATTATTGCGCTTCACCTTCCGCCGCCACGACAACGGCTACCGCCGCCGGCGCATAGATGAAGCCGCCGATATTTTAAACAGCGAGTTCGCCCGCCCGCTGACCATCGCCGAAATTGCCCGCCGAGTCGGACTGAACGAATGCTACCTGAAACGCTATTTCAAAGCGCAAACCGGCGAAACCGTCGCCGGACGCCTGCGCCGCCTGCGGCTGGAACACGCGCTCGCCCTCATCGAATCCGGCAGCACCGTCCAAGCCGCCATGCACTTTTGCGGCTACCGCCACGCGGGACGGTTCAACGAAGCATTCAGGCGGCATTACGGATTTTTGCCTTCGGATGCGAAGAAGTGCTGATGGGGCCGGCGGCATAGATGTTTTGATTTGAAACAACCATTAAAAAAGGTCGTCTGAAAAAGCAGTTTCAGACGACCTTTTTTCATTCGCGGCAGCAGTGTCGCTACCCGCCCTTACCCCAAAAACTCTTTCAAAAACAGCAACACGCAGGCGAGTTCGTCGGCGGATTCGCGTTGCGTACCGTTGCCGGTATGTCCGCCGCCGTCCGGAGCGTAGAGCCACGATTGCGCGGAGGTTTCGCGCAGTTTGGCGTAGAACTTGAGCGCGTGGGCGGGATGGACGCGGTCGTCGCTGAGGCTGGTGGTGATGAGTGCGGGCGGGTATGGCACGTCGTCTGAAAGATTGTGATACGGCGACAATTCGCCCAGCCAGCGTTTGCAGACTTCGTACTTTTGCGGGTTGCCATATTCGTCCGTCCAGCTTGCGCCGGCGGAGAGCAGCGGATAGCGGATCATGTCGGTCAGTGGCACTTCGCACACCAGCGCGCCGATACTTTGCGGTTCGCGCACGAAGGCGGCGGCGGTAATCAGGCCGCCGTTGCTGCCGCCCTGCAAACCGATGTGTTCGGGCGAACTCATGCCGCGTTCGGACAAATCGCGCACGACGGCCAGCAAATCATCGACGCTTTTGTGTTTGCTGATTCCCTGCGCCGCCTGATGCCAGCGCGGGCCGAACTCGCCGCCGCCGCGTATGTTCGCCAACACGAAGGCATTGCCCTCTTCCAGCCAGTATTTGCCGATGCTGCCCAGATAATGCGGCAGCTCGGGCACGCCGAAACCGCCGTAGGCATAGACCAGCGTCGGCGTGTCGGGCGCGGCGTTTTTGCCGACGTAGAAATAAGGGATGCGCTCGCCGTCGGACGACACCGCCCAAAACTGCCGCACTTCGATGCCGTCTGAAACAAACTGCTGCGGCTGGCGGCGCATGACGGTCAGTTCCATCACGTTCAAATCCAGCGCAAACAGCGTCAGCGGCGTGGTGAAATCGCTGGCGGCAAGGTAAACCACGTCGCCTCCCCAAGGCTGGTCGGTCATTTCCAGCGCGCCCGAAGGCAGGCGCGGCAGTTCGGCTTCCTGCCATTTGCCGTCGGCAAAGCGCCACGCTTTCAGACGGCCTTGCACGTTTTCCAGCAGGCTCGCCACCACAAAACGCTTGGTCGTTTCCACGCTTTCCAATGCCTGCGTTTCATCGGGCGCAAATAAAAGCTGCGCCGCCCCGAGTTCGCCCCGATTCAGCTTCACCGCCACCAGCGCGCCGCTCGGATAGCTTTGGTTCGCGCGGTTCCAGTCCTTGCGCAGCGTCAGCAAAAGATGCCCCGCCAGATAGCCGACCACGTCGCAATCAGCGGGCAGGTTCAACGGTTTCGCCTCGCCTTCGGACGACACCTGCAAATACGTCTTGGTGTAAAAACCGTCCGACGCTTCAATCAAATCAATCGGCGAACCCTGCGGATCGAGGTAACGCCACGCGTTCACCATCATCCCGTCTTCGCCGATTTGGTACACCGGCAGGCTTTCCTCGAAACTCTTGCCGCGCTCCACCAGCCACACCTCGCGCGGATAGCCCGATTCGGTCAACTGTCGCTCGTCCCAGGCCGGACACACCCACACGCTGTTTTCATCGCGCCAAGACACATGGTTTTTCCCCGCCGGAAAATGAAAGCCGCCCCCGACCAGCCCGCCCGCTTCCAAATCCACTTCCAGCGTATAAGCCGTATCGCCGCCCGACTTACTCAAGGTCAACAGCGCGCGGTTGGGGTGCTCCACCAAGTGCGACACCCCGCCCAGATACACATCGTCGCCAAGTAGCTCGTCGAAATCCGCCACCGAAAACAGGATTTTCCACTCGGGATAGCCCGAACGGTAGGTAGCCGCCGTGCACACGCGGTACACGCCCTTCGGATATTCCGCGTCCTGATGGAAATGGTACATCCGCGCACGGTGTTCCTGACAAAACGGAATCTGCCGCGTGTCCTGCATTTGCGCCAAAATCCCGTCCGACAGCGCGCGCGCCTTATCGTTGTCCAAAAAACGCTTGCGCGTTTCAGCATGCGCTTCAGCGGCAAAATTTTGCGTTTCAGGGGCATCGAGGTTTTCGAAATGGAGATAGGAATCGGGGTAGGATTTCATAGAAAAGAGGTCGTCTGAAAATAGCGAAAGCGGGAATTATAGCGGGAAAGCCTTGCAGACAGATGAAAAGGTCGTCTGAAAGCCGACAATATCAGCTTTCAGACGACCTTTTGCTGTTTTCAAACCCGAATCAGTCAAACAAATCGCCCACTTTGTCCCAGAACGATTTTTTGCGCGGGGTTTGGCTGCGGTCGAGGCCGGTGGAGATTTTTTCAAACTCTTCCAGCAATTCTTTCTGGCGGTCGGTCAGGTTGACCGGCGTTTCCACCACAACATGGCAGTACAAATCGCCCGTCGCGCTGGAACGCAGGGATTTGATGCCTTTGCCTTTGACGCGCATACGGCGGCCGGTTTGCGTTTCTTTCGGGATGCTCAGTTTGACTTTGCCGTCCAAGGTCGGGACTTCGACTTCGCCGCCCAAGGCTGCGACGGCGAAACTGATAGGCAACTCGCAATGCAAATCCAAGCCGTTGCGCTCGAAGATTTTGTGTTCTTTGACACGGACGTTGACGTACAAATCGCCTGCGGGCGCGCCGTGCGTACCCGGTTCGCCTTCGCCGCTCAAGCGGATGCGTTGACCGTCGTCGATGCCGGCGGGAATGTTGACTTCAACGGTTTTGCTGGTTTTGGTGCGGCCTTCGCCACGACATTTGACGCACGGGTCTTTGATTTCCTTGCCTGTGCCGTGACAGGTCGGACAGGTCTGCTGCATTTGGAAGATGGCTTGGCGGACGTGTACCGTGCCGGAACCGTGACAGGTCGAACAAGTCGATGCGGACGTACCGGGTTTCGCGCCGCTGCCGTGGCAGACATCGCATTCTTCGTAAGTCGGGATGTTGATGCGTTTTTTGATGCCTTTGGCGGCATCTTCCAACGTGATTTCCACACCGACCTGCAAATCCGCGCCCTGATAGTTTTGCTGACGGCCACCGCCCCCGCCGCCGCCGAACATTTGACTGAAGATGTCGGAGAAGTCGAAGCCCTGTGCGCCGCCGAACCCGCCAAAACCGCCGAATCCGCCCGCGCCGCCGCCCATGCCCTGTTCAAACGCGGCATGGCCGTATTGGTCGTACATGGCGCGTTTTTCTTTGTCGGACAAGGTGTCGTAGGCTTTTTGAACTTCCTTGAACTTCTCTTCCGCTTCTTTATTGTTGGGATTGCGGTCGGGATGGTATTTCATCGCCAGCTTACGGTAGGCTTTTTTGATTTCGTCGTCGCTCGCACCGCGCGCCACGCCGAGTGTTGCATAAAAATCTTGGTTGCTCATGATAGTAATGGTTGTTGATATGCGTAAAAACTAGGCTGGATATATGGGTGGGGTGGGAAAAACTCAAGTGTCTGAATGCGAGGTCGTCTGAAAAATACCGCTTCGTTTTCAGACGACCTTTGTCAAACCGACCTAACGACAACCTGCTATAATCCATCCTTTATTTTTCCTAACGTTTTCAAGCGAAAAACAGAATGACCATGCAAGAACATTACCAGCCCGCCGCCATCGAGCCTGCGGCGCAGAAAAAATGGGACGACGCCCGTATTTTCAACGTCTCCGAAGACGCTTCCAAACCCAAATACTACTGCCTCTCCATGTTCCCCTACCCCAGCGGCAAGCTCCACATGGGGCATGTGCGCAACTACACCATCGGCGACGTATTGAGCCGCTTCAAACTCTTAAACGGCTTCAACGTCATGCAGCCTATGGGTTGGGACGCGTTCGGCATGCCGGCGGAAAACGCGGCGATGAAAAACAACGTCGCCCCCGCCGCTTGGACCTACGACAACATCGAATACATGAAAACCCAGCTCAAAAGCCTGGGTTTTGCGATTGACTGGGAACGCGAAGTCGCCACCTGCAAACCCGAATACTACCGCTGGGAACAATGGCTGTTTACCAAGCTGTTTGAAAAAGGCATCGTCTATCGCAAAAACGGCACGGTAAACTGGGACCCCGTCGACCAAACCGTCCTTGCCAACGAGCAAGTCATCGACGGACGCGGTTGGCGTTCGGGCGCGTTGATCGAAAAACGTGAAATCCCGATGTATTACTTCAAAATCACGGATTACGCCGAAGAGCTGCTCAACGATTTGAACAAGCTGGAACACTGGCCGGAACAAGTCAAAACCATGCAGCGCAACTGGATTGGCAAATCTCGCGGTATGACCGTGCGCTTCGCCGTTTCAGACGACAGCAAACAAGGCTTGGAAGGCGATTACACGAAATTCCTGCAAGTTTATACCACCCGTCCCGACACGCTGATGGGCGCGACTTATGTTGCCGTTGCCGCCGAGCATCCGCTGGCAACCGCAGCAGCAGCCGACAAACCTGAATTGCAGGCATTTATCGCCGAATGCAAAGCCGGTTCGGTTGCCGAAGCCGATATGGCGACGATGGAGAAAAAAGGCGTACCGACCGGCCGCTACGTCGTCAACCCGCTCAACGGCGACAAGCTGGAAGTGTGGATTGCCAACTATGTATTGTGGGGCTACGGCGACGGCGCAGTGATGGCAGTTCCGGCGCACGACGAACGCGATTTCGAGTTCGCCACCAAATATAATCTTCCGAAAAAACAAGTGATTGCCGTCGGCGACAACGCATTCGACGCAAACCAATGGCAAGAGTGGTACGGCGACAAAGAAAACGGCGTATTGGTCAACAGTGGCGACTTGGATGGCATGAATTTTCAGACGGCCTTCGACGCCATCGCCGCCAAACTGCAAAGCCAAGACGCGGGCGAACCGAAAACCCAATACCGCCTGCGCGACTGGGGTATTTCTCGCCAACGCTACTGGGGCTGCCCGATTCCCATCGTCCATTGCGAAAAATGCGGCGACGTTCCCGTCCCTGCCGACCAACTGCCCGTCGTTTTGCCTGAAAACGTCGTACCCGACGGCATGGGTTCGCCGCTGGCAAAAATGCCCGAGTTTTACGAAACCACCTGCCCATGCTGCGGCGGTGCGGCGAAACGCGAAACCGACACCATGGACACCTTCATGGAATCGAGCTGGTATTTCTTCCGCTACATGTCTCCTCAATTCTCAGAAGGCATGGTATCGACTGAAGCCGCAAAATACTGGGGCGCGGTCGACCAATACATCGGCGGCATCGAACACGCAATTCTGCACCTCTTATACGCGCGCTTCTTCACCAAACTGATGCGCGACGAAGGTTTGGTCAGCGTGGACGAACCGTTCGAACGCCTGCTCACGCAAGGCATGGTCGTCTGCGAAACCTACTACCGTGAAAACGCCAACGGCAGCAAAGACTGGATCAACCCCGCCGATGTCGAATTGACTTTCGACGACAAAGGCCGCCCCGTTTCCGCCGTCCTCAAAGCCGACGGACTGCCCGTCGTCATCAGCGGCACGGAAAAAATGTCCAAATCCAAAAACAACGGCGTCGATCCGCAAGAATTGATTAACGCCTACGGCGCGGACACCGCCCGCCTGTTCATGATGTTCGCCGCACCGCCCGAACAGTCCCTCGAATGGAGCGACAGCGGCGTCGAAGGCGCACACCGCTTCCTGCGCCGCCTGTGGCGCACCGTTTACGAATACCTGAAACAAGGCGGCGCGGTCAAAGCGTTTGCAGGCAACCAAGACGGTTTGTCTAAAGAACTCAAAGACCTGCGCCACAAACTGCACGCCACCACCGCCAAAGTCAGCGACGACTACGGCCGCCGCCAGCAGTTCAACACCGCCATCGCCGCCGTGATGGAACTGCTCAACCAATACGACAAAACCTACACCGGCAGCGAACAAGGCCGCGCCGTCGCCCAAGAAGTATTGGAAACCGCCGTACGCCTGTTGTGGCCCATCGTGCCGCACATCTGCGAAACCCTGTGGAGCGAATTGAACGGCGCGAAACTGTGGGAAGCAGGCTGGCCGACCGTCGATGAAGCCGCTTTGGTTAAATCCGAAATCGAAGTGATGGTTCAAGTCAACGGCAAACTGCGCGGCAAAATCACCGTCGCCGCCGACGCCTCCAAAGCCGACCTCGAAGCCGCCGCACTCGCCACCGAAGGCGCAGTGAAATTCATGGAAGGCAAGCCCGCCAAGAAAATCATCGTCGTACCGGGCAGACTGGTGAACATCGTGGTGTAAAGCCGATTCGGCATTGATTGCTGTAATTAGGAAAGGTCGTCTGAAAACTTGGAAACAGGGTTTTCAGACGACCTTTTTAAGGTAGATTGAGTTGATAAGTCTAACAATCCATTGTATTCCTCACGATGTTTTGGCACAATTCCAAGCCAATTAACCACGCTTATACTCTGCATCCTAATGGCTTCAAAACCCTTCCTAAAATGGGCAGGCGGCAAACATAAACTTGTCCCCTTTATCGAACACAACCTCCCTTCTTCTGCACGAAAACGTCTAATTGAACCCTTTTGCGGTTCTGCCGCTTTGTCTCTTGCATTGGATTTCGAACATTATCTGCTCAATGATATTAACGCTGACGTAATCGGCTTATTCCGTATCCTAAAAGAAGAAAAATCCGGATTCATCGACTATGTCCGCTCTTTCTTTACTTCCGAAAACAATAGCGATTCAAAATTTTATGAATTGCGGGAACAATTCAACTTCAGCCAAAACCTACACGAACGCTCAGCACTATTTATTTATTTGAACCGCCATGCTTTTAACGGTTTATGCCGTTACAACAGCAAAGGGGCATTCAATGTGCCGTTCGGACGCTACAAATCGCCCTACTTTCCCCAACAAGAAATGGAAGGTTTCATTCAAAAATCTGACAGAGTTGAATTAATGTGCGGAGATTTTCAGACGACCCTATCTCTAGCAGACAATACGGATACTGTTTATTGTGATCCTCCTTATGCGCCTTTAAGCCCAACCGCTTCATTTACCACTTATGCCAAAGAAGGTTTCAATTTAGACGATCAAATCCGCCTTTCCCAGTCAGCCCAACAAATTGCACCTAACTCTCAAGGTGTTTTGATTTCAAATCATGATACTGAATTCACAAGGGATATTTATTCTTCTGCCATTCTGAAAACAGTTGAAGTACAACGCAATATCGCTGCAAAGGGCAACAGCCGTAAAAAGGTCGGAGAATTGCTGGCAATTTATGAGTGATTTCGACAAACTGGCTGAAGAAGCCGCCATTTATCAAAACCGGTTGAAAAAAATCGTTTCAGACGACCTTGTCCTCTACAACGAAAATTCCCTTAACGTCATGCGGAAGATATTGGAAAAACATCCAAACGGCTGTTTTGATATGATTTTCGCAGACCCACCTTATTTTCTTTCCAATAACGGCTTCAGTTGTCAAAACGGACAAATGGTTTCCGTCAATAAGGGCAACTGGGATAAATCCAAAGGAATGGCGGCAAATTTGGAATTCTACGAAGAATGGCTCCGACTGTGTTACGCCTTATTAAAACCAAACGGCACAATTTGGGTTTGCGGCACATTCCATAATATCTATTTAATCGGCTACCTGATGCAAACCATCGGCTACCATATTTTGAACAATATTACTTGGGAAAAACCCAATCCTCCCCCTAATTTGTCCTGTCGTTTCTTTACCCATTCAACAGAAACAATCTTATGGGCAAAGAAAAATAAAAAAGCCAAACACACGTTTCATTATGAAACCATGAAAACACAAAACGATGGCAAACAGATGAAATGTGTTTGGACATTCCCTCCTCCAAATAAAGCCGAAAAAACATTCGGCAAACATCCGACACAAAAACCACTCGCCTTGCTTGAACGCTGCATACTGTCAGCTTCAAACATTGGAGATTTAATTTTTGACCCTTTCATGGGCAGCGGCACAACAGGAGTCGCCGCCTTAAAACATGGTCGGAAATTTTGCGGTTGCGAACTAGAAGAAGATTTTTTTGAATTAGCAAAGAAAAGGTTAGAAAAATGATTATTGGTGGAATCGGCGGTGCAAAAACACAAACAGGACTCAGATTCGAAGAACGCACAGACTTACGACAGCTGTTTGAAGAAATTCCCGGGTACGACTTAAGAAAAACAGATGATAATGCTGGTTATGAAGTTTGGTTTAATGGAGAATTGAAGGCTTATTGTTTCAAAAAATATGAGTTTTACCGATTTTTGGAAAGACCGGAATACAATATTAATTGGAAAGACCATCTGTCTAAAAGATTACTGCCCGACAATGGGTTATTTATCATCATCCGTGATACCTTATTTATCATTGAAATCAAATTTCAACAAACCCCTGGCTCCGTAGATGAGAAATTACAAACTTGCGACTTTAAGAGAAAACAATATACAAAATTGGTTCACTCTTTAGGTTGGCGGGTTGAATATGTCTATGTTTTGAATGATTGGTTTACAAAGCCAGAATATAAAGATGTTTTAGATTATATTATCTGTGTTAACTGTCATTACCAATTTAACACGATTCCCTTAAGGTGGTTTGGACTACCTGACGGTGAAATTAATGAATAAATACCATATTTAAAACACAACCAGCCGTAGCGTGGGCTTTGCCCACGGGTTGTTTTTTGGGAAAGCAAAGGTCGTCTGAAAGCCTGCATACAGGTTTCAGACGACCTTTCATATTTTCGCGGGCATAGCCCACGCTACCAATTGAACACTGTTGGAAATACCGTTCTTTTTGATCGTGTTTCCATTGATGTGGCGCAATAAACCGTAGCCTGAATCTCTACTAACTGCGTGCATGGCTACGCCACGCACCCTACCTGTGGGCGGCACAAACTTTAAAACCGACATGTAGGGTGTGTGCGGTACGCACGCGTTTTTTGCCGTTCTCAAACCATTGTTTCAAACTTTCAGACGACCTCAAACGTCGTCTGAAAACCCAAAACTTATAGTGGATTAACTTTAAACCAGTACGGCGTTGCCTCGCCTTAGCTCAAA
>JUNU01000186.1 GCA_001067655.1 Neisseria lactamica | reverse complement strand
GAGGGCTGGGGAGAGGGTGGCTCTACGGGTTGTACGAATTTGATTTGACCTAAACCCCAAAAACCACCCCCATCCTAACCTTCCCCCGCCAGACGGGGGAAGGGACAGGTTGCTGCAACGAGTAGCGTGGGCTTTGCCCGCGAAATGAAAGCCCAAATGTATGTCCATTCGGCTGTTGTCTGATTTTGATTATTGGATGATAGATTTCGTGGGCAAAGCCCACGCTACCTGAATTATCTCAAGCCTGTTTTGATTGAGTAAAAGGTCTTTGGATTCGGATTTCAAGTGCAACACTAGTGTATCAGTGGTTTG
>JUNU01000185.1 GCA_001067655.1 Neisseria lactamica | reverse complement strand
AGGTGCTGAAGCACCAAGTGAATCGGTTCCGTACTATCTGTACTGTCTGCGGCTCCGTCGCCTTGTCCTGATTTAAAGTTAATCCACTATATGACGACAACCATGAGTGTTGCAGTTTAAAATTTAAAAAGCCGAGTCCTGCAATATACAGAACCCGACTTATAGAAAACGGCTGAACAGTCTCTGATACGCACCCAATTTTTGCCGGGCAATTCAAGTTTTCAGACGACCTTTTAGCGTATCAAACCATCCGTTTTATTCAAACGGGCGTACTTCCAAACCGAACATACGGCGGGCAGTGTTCAGCATTTGGCAGCTGAAGCCCCACTCGTTGTCGTACCAGGCGAACACTTTGACCATGTTGCCGTCGATGACTTTGGTCAGCGTTGCGTCAAAGGTGCTGGCTTGAGTAGTGTGGTTGAAGTCCATAGACACCAGCGGCAGCGTGTTGTAGTGTAACACGCCTTTCAGACGACCTTCTTCTGAGGCGGCTTTCATCAACGCATTGATTTCTTCGACGCTGGTATCGCGCGCGGCTTGGAAGCTCAAATCGACAACGGAAACATTGACGGTCGGAACGCGGATGGCGAGACCGTCGAGCTTGCCTTTCAGTTCAGGCAATACCAAACCGACGGCTTTTGCCGCGCCGGTTTTGGTCGGAATCATGTTTTCCACACCGCTGCGGGCGCGGCGCAAGTCTTTATGGCGTACGTCGGTAACGGTTTGGTCGTTGGTCAAAGCGTGGATGGTGGTCATCACGCCTTTGACGATGCCGATGTTTTCGTTCAGGACTTTGGCAACGGGAGAGAGGCAGTTGGTGGTGCAGGAAGCATTGGAGATGACGGTCATGTCGTCGGTAATCACATCGTCGTTCACACCGTAGACGATGGTCGCATCAACATCAGCCTCGCCCGGTGCGGAAATCAGCACTTTTTTCGCACCGCTCTCGAGATGGGCATTGGCTTTGGATTTGCTGGTGAACGAGCCGGTGCATTCCATTACCAAGTCCACGCCCAAGTCGCGCCAGGGCAGTTCGGCGGGGTTGCGGGTGGAGAAGAACGGGATTTTGCGGCCGTTGATGATGAGGTGGGTCGCATCGTGGGAAATGTCGGCATTAAAGCGGCCGTGAACGGTGTCGAATTTGGTCAGATGGGCGTTGGTTTCGAGGCTGCCGCTGGCGTTGACGGCGACGACTTCAAGTTGGTCTTGCAGGTTGTAATCGTAGATGGCGCGTAATACTTGGCGGCCGATGCGGCCATATCCGTTAATGGCAACTTTAATGCCCATGTTTTCTTCCTTTTTGGATGTAAGGTGGGGTTGTAAACTAATTCGGGCATTATTATAACAAAATTGTAGTGTAATGTAATTAACATTTTATCAAATAAATCTTGTTCAATCATATCTGCTTATTTTTATCCCAAAAAGATAATGAATTATTTTGTTCTACAAAACACCATATAAGGAAATTTATATTTCAATTATATTTAAAATATATTTAAAATATACACATTTAATCTTGGTTTCCCACTCTCTCAAAAAAGGGAAAACCCGCATCTTTCTGATTTTATTTATTTGAAAAAGATAATTTCCAACCAAATTCCGCTACATCACGCAACAAAACTCCCCGCCATTCCCTCCCTTTTATCTTAAAAATCAATAAATACAATCCTATGCCTAATTTCATAATAAATTAACAAACCCCTACCCTCCTCCCCAAATCCCCCGTTTTCAAGGCATAAAGCGCGTTCTTAAGCGGAGGCTGCTTGAAGATTCCGTCCCACTGTTTTAAAATAAAAATGTTACGTTATATCAATCTGGAGAGAGAAAACATGAAACATTGGAAACTCGGCGTCATCGCTGCATTAATGTCCGGTGCAGTTTACGCAGCCCCGATGAACGTCGTTACCAGCTTCAGTATTTTGGGCGATGTTGCCAAACAAATCGGCGGCGACCGTGTTGCCGTACAAAATTTGGTCGGTTCCAACCAAGACACCCATGCCTACCACATGACCAGCGGCGACATCAAAAAAATCCGCGGTGCGAAATTAGTCCTGCTCAACGGCTTGGGTTTGGAAGCGGCTGATGTTCAGCGTGCCGTCAAACAAAGCAAAGTCCCCTTCGCCGAAGCAGCCAAAGGCATACAGGCGCTTAAAGCCGAAGAAGGCGAACATCATCACGACCACGAAGGCCACCACCACGACCACGGCGAATTTGACCCGCACGTCTGGAACGACCCCGTCTTGATGACGACCTACGCCCAAAACGTCGCCAACGCCCTGATTCAGGCAGACCCCGAAGGCAAAACCTATTATCAACAACGCTTGGGCAACTACCAAGTGCAACTGAAAAAACTGCACAGCGACGCTCAAGCTGCGTTTAACGCCGTTCCTGCCGCCAAGCGCAAAGTCCTGACCGGACACGACGCGTTCTCCTACATGGGCAAACGCTACAATATCGAGTTCATCTCTCCACAAGGCGTGAGCAGCGAAGCCGAGCCGTCCGCCAAACAAGTCGCTTCCATCATCCGCCAAATCAAACGCGAAGGCATCAAAGCCGTGTTCACCGAAAACATCAAAGACACGCGCATGGTTGACCGCATCGCCAAAGAAACCGGCGTCAACGTCAGCGGCAAGCTCTACTCCGACGCACTCGGCGGCGCACCTGCCAATACTTACATCGGCATGTACCGCTACAACGTCAAAGCCTTGACTGATGCGATGAAAAAATAAAACCGCTTGATACGTGCAAACTGAAAAACCCAAAGGTCGTCTGAAACCGGCTTGGCAAACTAAGCCAAAACCCGTTTCAGACGACCTTTTATCATTCGTTTTGAAAGCGCCGCATCATTGTATATCGACAACGACCGCAGCATTGACACTCACTTTACTCGTCGTCTTCTTCCAACGCTTCTTGCCCGCCTTTTTCGGCAAAATGACCCAACAGCCAAATCAGAGCGCCGCCACCGGTAATCCCTGCTTTAATCCACATTGCAGTATCTTCCCCCCAGTTATAAATCCATGCTAAAACTTTCGGCACAGCATTCATATAATTCAAACCGAACGCTAAAAGACCCAGGATAAACAAAGTGCTGCCAAATCTTTTCATGAAGATTCCTTTCGATGAAAATCAGAAGGTTTATAAAGAAATACAAAAAAGATTACTTTCCGCGCAATATAGATGTAAAACGATATCATTATAGTCGAAACAAATTAAAAAATATATTTTCACGCAAAATACATGGTTGAGAGCAAGCACCTCATTCCTTATCAAAGAACATATAGTGGATTAACTTTAAACCAGTACGGCGTTGCCTCGCCTTAGCTCAAAG
>JUNU01000184.1 GCA_001067655.1 Neisseria lactamica | reverse complement strand
CGGTTCCGTACTATCTGTACTGTCTGCGGCTTCGTCACCTTGTCCTGATTTAAAGTTAATCCACTATACATTCCAGTTTACTATCAATTTATTTTGAACATTTAAGGTCGTCTGAAAAAACTTTACAGAAATAAAAATCGTTATTCATTTAAAAACAGCAATTTCGTCGCATCGGTAACTTCGTTGCGATATAATCATAAGCTTTACCAATCCGACAGATTGATAAAATATTCAATCTGCATTATTCCGGAACACCGAGCCAATGATAGAAAAACTGACCTTCGGCCTGTTTACCCAAGAAGATTCGCGCAGTTTCATGCGCTTGATGGCTTATATCCGCCCTTATAAAACACGCATCATCTTTGCTTTAATTGCTATCTTCGGCGTTGCCGCCACCGAAAGCTATCTCGCCGCCTTTATTGCCCCGCTGGTCAACCAAGGCTTCGCCCCGCCTTCTGCGCCGCCCGAACTCAACACCGCAGGCGGCATCATCGCCACGCTGCAAAACTGGAAAGATCAATTTACCTACCTGATTTGGGGGACGCCCAACAAAGTTTGGGTTGTGCCGGTATTTTTTATCTTTTTGGTCATCATCCGAGGCATCAGCCGCTTCGTCAGTACCTATCTCTTGACTTGGGTTTCCGTCATGGCAATCAGTCATCTGCGACGCGATATGTTTGCCAAGATGTTGCAACTCTCTTCCAAATTCCATCAGGAAACTCCGTCCGGCACAGTTTTGATGAACATGGTGCAAATGGCGGAATCATCCATCAGCAACGCCAGTAATGTCTTTATCGTTTTGACCCGCGATACCATGATTGTCATCGGTTTGGTCTGCGTTCTACTGTATTTGAACTGGCAGCTCAGTCTGATTGTCGCCCTGATGTTCCCGCTGCTGTCTTTGTTGTCACGCTATTACCGCAACCGTCTGAAAGACATTATTGCCAGCGCGCAGCAAAGTATCGGCACGCTGAACAACGTCGTTAACGAAGTCCACCAAGGACACCGCGTGGTCAAACTCTTTGGCGGTCAGAAGAAAGCGTCTGAACGTTTTGCCGAAGTCAATGACACCATCGTCCGTCTCGGTAAAAAAATCACCCAAGCCAGCGCGGCGCGTTCTCCGTTCAGCGAATTGATTGCGTCATTTGCTTTGGCCGTCGTCATCTTTATTGCCCTTTGGCAGAGTCAGCAAGGCTATACCACCATCGGCGAATTTATGGCGTTTATCGTTGCCATGTTGCAAATGCTCGGTCCGATCAAAAACTTGGCGAACATCAGCATCCCCATGCAGACCATGTTTATCGCTTCGGATGCTGTTTGCCAATTCCTCGATACCGAGCCTGAACAAGACAAGGGCACCAAACATCTGAAAAACGTTTCAGGTCGTCTGAAATTCGAAAACGTCGATGTCCGCTACCACGAAGACGGTAAAAAAGCCTTGGACGGCTTCAATCTTGACATCCGCCAAGGTGAACGCGTTGCTTTGGTCGGTCGCTCAGGCAGTGGCAAATCCACCGTCGTCAACCTGCTTCCGCGTTTTGTCGAACCAAGCTCCGGCGCGGTTTATTTGGATGATGCCAACATCGAAGACATCAAACTCGACAATCTGCGCTCCCAATTCGCCCTTGTTTCCCAAGATGTTTTCCTGTTTGACGACACTCTTTTGGAAAACGTTCGTTACAGCCGTCCCGATGCAACTGAAGAAGAAGTATTGGCAGCCCTCAAAGCCGCGAATTTGCAAGACTTGGTTGAAAGCTCGCCATACGGCTTGAACCAGCCGATAGGCGCAAACGGCAACCAACTCTCCGGCGGTCAGCGTCAACGTGTCGCCATTGCCCGCGCCATTTTGAAAGATGCTCCCATCCTGCTTTTGGACGAAGCCACCAGCGCGCTGGACAACGAATCCGAACGCCTCGTCCAACAAGCCCTCGAACGCCTGATGGAAAACCGCACCAGCATCATCGTCGCCCACCGCCTGACCACTGTCGAACAAGCCGACCGCATCATCGTTATGGATGAAGGCCATATTGTCGAACAAGGCACGCATAGTGAGCTGATGGCTCAAAACGGCTATTACTCCATGTTGCGCAATATGCCTAAGCAGGTGGCAGGTTGATTTTCAGACGACCTGTCAGTCAGTTGAAGGACGATTTATAGTGGATTAAATTTAAATCA
This sequence comes from Neisseria lactamica, assembly GCA_001067655.1. Taxonomy (GTDB): domain Bacteria; phylum Pseudomonadota; class Gammaproteobacteria; order Burkholderiales; family Neisseriaceae; genus Neisseria; species Neisseria lactamica_B. The sequence goes on along the minus strand of JUNU01000184.1, from coordinate 31 downwards.
GGACAAGGCGATGAAGCCGCAGACAGTACAG
>JUNU01000183.1 GCA_001067655.1 Neisseria lactamica | reverse complement strand
CGCATACTGGCCTTTTCTGTTATGGAAAGTTGCACTTCAAATGCGAATCCGCCACCGTTTAAAATATTGGTAATCGCTTGGTTATTGGTTGAACTGGCCAAAATTAGAGGCGGTGGCTCGTTATTCAATAAACTCTGCACTGCCAGATTGGCAATAACTGACTGCAACAACGTGGTTTTGCCCGTTCCTGGTGGTCCATTTACCGCCAAAATATCCCCTGTTTGGCTGTCGGTAAATGCACGCAGAGCTATTCGTTGTGAAGTGGCAAGCGGAAATTCTCCGCTGAACTGCCCAATGTGATTTGTGTTGAACCAAACAGCATGATCGTCAGGGTAAGGCTGTTTTTCGGTTTGAGGACAAAGGAGCTTGTTTAAGAGTGGATGATTATTGGTAAGCTCGTCTTTGTCAGTCAAAAAATCATACAATTTTAAAATATTGTTGCTGAGATTACGTAAAGGCATCAGCTCTACGTAAACTGATTTTTCGGAAAAACTATTAAATTCTTCAAATGATTTTTCTGATACTTCTTTGAAAATTCTTTCACATTTTTCCCAATATTCAGACCAAGAATTTGTATCAAATTTTTCTTGTTCTAACGCTTTAGTCGCATTTCTTTCTGAACCTATGGCATAAAAATTAGATGGATTTGGGGTCAAACAGTCCCGTATGAAAAAAGGTGTTTTAGGACGATTGTTCCAATTCATGGATATAGAAAGCCTACCTTCCCTGTCTATCAACGCAGGAATCCAAAATAAGCAAATTGATTCATTTTTCTGCTGCTGCATTTCTACAGTAAGCGGAGATTGTGCCGGACATAGGAGAATTTCGATTTTTGAGGTGCTTTTCCCTTTTCCACTTTCCGACCATAGTTCATTAGCGAGGTTTTTCCCAATAGTGTCTATATCCTTGTAGCTTTCCACCTTAAAAGGGTTGTGTGAAATTTCTATGGGTCGGATATCCGAGTAAAGCAGGGTGCTTTTCCAATATCTCAGCCAGTTTTGTAGCATGGCGGTTTCTTTCTAATGAATACGCTAATTTTGAACGAAGTAGTTTAAGTTTAAACCAGTACCCTCGCCACCTTGCCTAATTTAGCCTTAACACGCTATATCGATAAATTTGCTTCATAAGGAAACTGTCTCTTTCGGCAGGCAATATATAAGGTCGTCTGAAAGATAAGTCTTATTTTCAGACGACCTTTTGTTTAAGCTAAATCCGATTCAGATTCAGTCTCTGTTTTTCAACCGTCCATGCAACTCCTGCACGCTGTATACGCCCAAGTGGTCGCGGCTTTTTGCGCCTTCGCTCATGGCTTCGCCGCCGGCGATGGTGGTGTATTGCGGCACGCGTTGGGTGAGGGAGGTGCGGCGGATGCTGTGGCTGTCGGAGATGGATTGCGCCGAGCTGCTGACGGTGTTCACCACCAGCGCGATTTCGCCGTTTTTAATCGCGTCCACGATGTGCGGACGGCCTTCCTGTACTTTGTTCACCGCTTGCACGATGATGCCGTGCTCTTTCAGGTATTCGGCGGTGCCGCGTGTGGCGCAGACGCCGTAGCCTAAGGCTTGGAAGTTTTGCGCGGTTTTGACGATGAGCGGTTTGTCTTCGTCGCGCACGGCGAGGAAGATTTTGCCGGTCGGGTTCAGGCGTTCGCCTGCGCCGAGTTGGGCTTTGTAGTAGGCTTCGCCGAAGCTTGCGCCCACGCCCATCACTTCGCCGGTGGAGCGCATTTCCGGGCCGAGGATGGTGTCCACGCCGGGGAATTTGATGAAGGGGAACACGGCTTCTTTAACGGCATAGAAATCGGGGACGACTTCTTTTTCCACGCCTTGCTCTTGCAGGGAAATGCCTGCCATGCAGCGCGCGCCGACTTTGGCGAGCGGCACACCGGTGGCTTTGGAGACGAAGGGCACGGTACGGCTGGCGCGCGGGTTCACTTCCAACACGAACACTACGCCGTCTTGTACGGCAAACTGTACGTTCATCAGGCCGACCACGCCCAGCGCGTACGCCATGGCTTTGGTTTGGCGGCGGATTTCGTCTTGGATTTCTTCGCTGAGCGAGTAGGGCGGCAGCGAGCAGCCGGAGTCGCCGGAGTGGATGCCTGCCTGTTCGACGTGCTGCATGATGCCGCCGATAACCACGTCTTTGCCGTCTGAAACGCAGTCCACATCCACTTCAATCGCGTTGTTCAGGAAGAAGTCGAGCAACACGGGGCTGTCTTCGGATACCTGCACGGCTTCGCGCATGTATTTTTGCAGCTCTTCGGCGGAGTGGACGACCTGCATGGCGCGGCCGCCGAGGACGTAAGACGGACGAACGACCAGCGGATAGCCGATTTCTTCGGCTTTGACGAGCGCTTCTTCTTCGTTGTGGGCGATGCGGTTGGGCGGTTGGCGCAAGCCTAAGTCGTTCAACACTTTTTGGAAGCGTTCGCGGTCTTCGGCGGCGTCGATGCTGTCGGCGGATGTGCCGATGATGTTTACGCCGTTTTCAACCAGCGCGTTGGCGAGTTTCAGCGGGGTTTGGCCGCCGTAATGCACAATCACGCCCCACGGGTTTTCCGTGCGGACGATTTCCAACACGTCTTCCAGCGTCAGCGGCTCGAAATACAGGCGGTCGCTGGTGTCGAAGTCGGTGGACACGGTTTCGGGGTTGCAGTTGACCATGATGGTTTCAAAGCCCGATTCGCGCAGGGCGAGTGCGGCGTGAACGCAGCAATAGTCAAACTCGATGCCTTGACCGATGCGGTTCGGGCCGCCGCCGAGAATCATCACTTTCTTACGGTCGGAAGGACGCGCTTCGCATTCCTCTTCGTAAGTGGAATAGAGATAGGCGGTTTCGGTGGCAAACTCGGCGGCGCAGGTATCGACGCGTTTATAGACGGGATGCAGCTTCAGCGCGTAGCGGTGTTCGCGCACTTCTTTTTCTTTTACGCCTAAAAGCTGCGCGATGCGTTTGTCGGAGAAGCCTTTGCGTTTCAGACGACGTAAGGCGGCGAAATCCAAATCTTGCAGGCAGCCTGCACTTACCTGCTGCTCTTCTTTCACCAAGTCTTCGATTTGAGCCAAGAACCAAGGGTCGATGGCGCAGATTTCGTGGATTTCTTCCAGCGTGAAGCCCGCGCGGAACGCGTCTGCCACAAACAGCATACGTTCAGGGCCTGGGTTCGCCAGTTCGCGGCGGATTTCCGCTTTGTCTTCGCTGCGCGGATTGAAGCCGCACAAGCCTGTTTCCAAGCCGCGCAGGGCTTTTTGGAAGCTTTCCTGAATCGTGCGGCCCATCGCCATCACTTCGCCCACCGATTTCATCTGCGTGGTCAGGCGGTCGTCTGCGGCGGGGAATTTTTCAAACGCAAAACGCGGGATTTTGGTTACGACATAGTCGATGGAAGGCTCGAACGACGCGGGCGTGCGACCGCCGGTGATGTCGTTGCGCAACTCGTCCAGCGTAAAGCCGACCGCCAGCTTCGCCGCCACCTTCGCAATCGGGAAGCCCGTCGCTTTGGAAGCCAGCGCGGACGAACGGCTCACGCGCGGATTCATCTCAATCACAATCATCTCGCCGTTTTCAGGGTTCACCGCAAACTGCACGTTCGAGCCGCCCGTGTCCACGCCGATTTCGCGCAATACCGCCAAGCTTGCGTTGCGCATGATTTGGTATTCCTTGTCCGTCAGCGTTTGCGCCGGCGCAACCGTAATCGAGTCGCCCGTATGCACACCCATCGGGTCGAAGTTTTCAATCGAGCAAATGATGATGCAGTTGTCGGCCTTGTCGCGCACCACTTCCATCTCGTACTCTTTCCAGCCGAGAACGGATTGCTCAATCAACAGCTCATGCGTGGGCGAGGCGTCGAAACCGCGTTCGCAAATCGCCAAAAACTCGTCTTTATTGTAGGCAATGCCGCCGCCCGAACCGCCCATCGTGAAAGACGGACGAATCAGCGTCGGAAAGCCTACCTGTTCCTGCGCCGCCAAAGCTTCGTTCATCGTGTGGCAGACAAAAGATTTCGGGCAGGAGAGGCCAATTTTCTCCATCGCCTCCTTAAAGCGGCCGCGGTCTTCTGCCTTGTCAATGGCGTCTTCCGTCGCGCCAATCAGCTCGACATTGTATTTCGCCAGCACGCCGTTGCGCGCCAAATCCAGCGCACAGTTCAGCGCGGTCTGGCCGCCCATCGTGGGCAGAATCGCATCGGGCCGCTCCTTGGCGATAATCTTCTCCACTGTCTGCCACATAATCGGCTCGATGTAGGTAACATCCGCCATTTCAGGGTCGGTCATAATCGTGGCGGGGTTGGAATTCACCAGAATGACTTTATAGCCTTCTTCACGCAAAGCCTTGCAGGCCTGTGCGCCCGAATAGTCAAATTCGCAGGCCTGACCGATAACGATAGGGCCGGCGCCGATGATAAGGATGGATTTTAGGTCGGTACGTTTGGGCATTTTTACTTTCTCACAAGATATTCAGGTTTTTAAATTTCATTATTGAGCAACTATTTCATAACCAAGAGTCTGCTTAACATGTTCAATAAAATTGTCAATACTATCTTTTCTCCATTGTGAACAAACTGATATTTGTTCACCATTTTTTAATTGAATGATTTCTTCATCCTTAATATAAAATCTACCTTCTTTTTGATAATCTTTAAGCTCGCTAAATATATTCAATACACCATTTGAGCCTTGTAATTTTTTAGGGAAAATTTGACTCAATTTGGCAAAGTTGGCTTCTGGGTAGTCTTTGCAATATTTTCTAACAACTTCCAAAACCAAACGGCCTTTTGTTAGGTCAGATTTGCCGTTAAATGTGTATTTTGTATAATCTCTGCTGTTAATTTCACGTTTTATTTCTTGGTCTGAATTTTTCTTTTCTTTGATTTTTAGCTGGTATTCTTCGGTCTCTTTGACGGGAATAATAGTATCTACATCCCAAATCAGCTCGTTGTTTATTTCATACTGAGTAATCTTGATACATTTGATATCTAAGCCCTGCTCATTTAACCATAATACAGAATTGGTTAATTCTCTGGAGAAATCTTGATTGACCAAAATAATTCTAATGTTATCAAAATCTAATTTGTCGATTTCTTGGTCTAAGAAATCGGTAAAATCTTCCTCTGCATTTCCCTGTGTGTAATCTTGGTAATGCCTTATAACGTCTTGGATACTAAATAACCTAATCATTGAGGCATAGCGGATGGCTTGTAAATCCATGTGAAAACCGTCGTCATTCCGTTTCAGTTCTATTACAACCAGTTTCCCAGATTTATCCAGTGCTAATAAATCTAACCGTTTTTTAGAATCTTCACATGGAGCTAATTCTTCACTAATAATAAGCAAATCTTCGCCTAAAATTTGAGGATTAGATTTAATAATGTTCTGTACATCCCGCTCTTTTATGTGATTGTCTTTGAATGCTTTTAATTCCAGCATGGTAGAAGTTTGATTGTTTATATTAATTTTAAAAATGCTCATTGAGACGCTTTCATAAATTAAAAATAAGCAAGCTGTAGCCCGCATATAGAGTGTGTGCTGTATGCACGCACGCGTTCTCTATTTTCCCTGCAACGCATGAATCTGCTGCAACCTGCTCCCTCCCCCGTGGGGGAGGGTTGGGGAGAGGGCATTCTCTGAATGGCGGCAACCTTTCCCAACACCGCAATCTCCCCAATACAAGCCTTGCGGCTTGTTGCCCTCTCTCTAACTCTCTCCCACGGGA
>JUNU01000013.1 GCA_001067655.1 Neisseria lactamica | reverse complement strand
AGTACGGCAAGGCGAGGCAACGCCGTACTGGTTTAAATTTAATCCACTATAAACCACCATATCGTGTAAAGATTGGAATGTAAGACGAAAGTTGTTGTAATTCAGTCAACAGAAAAAGTCAGATTGATATAGAATTTGGTTATCTGGATAATCCTGATTATAATGGTAGACATGAAAAAATATATCCCCATCTTATTTGCGTTGGCGGCACTTGCCGGTTGTGAGACCATTTATGTCCCAAGCTTGCAAGAAGTGCCTGTCCGTCCGACTAATGTTAAGCCTAACGTTAAAGCTAATAAGGCTGAAAAACCTGCAGCGTTCAGTTTGGCTTCTTCGCATTGGAGTGATGTTTCAAAAATCCGCGACGAGGCAACACGTTTGAGCTATCAGGTCAGCCAAGGAAAAATGACTAAAGTTCAAGCTGCGCAATATCTGAACAAGTTCCGCATTCAGCTTGTCGGTCGCAATGTCGTGGATGACAGCGTATATGAGGTTTATCTGCGTTCTGCCGTTGACAGCCAACGAGGCGAAATTAATACCGAACAATCCAAGCTGTATATCCAAAACGCTTTGCGCGGTTGGCAGCAACGTTGGAAAAATATGGGCAACAAACCTTCTAATCCGGCGTTTACCAACTTCCTGATGGAAGTGATGAATATGACCCCGCTGAAATAAGTTTCTCATTCCAAAACAAAAGGTCGTCTGAAAATTTTCAGACGACCTTTTGTTTTGGATGTGGATATTTATGATGTTTTACGCAGCAGCTTCTCAGTTGCCAGTCTTGCCCGCTCTTTGATGTCTTCCGTCAGATAAGTTTTCATCTGGCTATACACCAAAGTAATAACGGCAATATCGTCGCTGAATCCCAATGGACCCAGCAAATCGGGGATGCTGTCGATAGGGCTGAGGAAGTAAACCAATGCACCGACAATAATCATCTTGGCGCGTCTGGGTGTGTGCGGGGAGTCCCAAAGATAATACAGCGCATACAACTGACGGACGATGGGTTCGCCCAACCGGCCTGCAAAACGGGCGAGTTTGTTGAGAAAGCCCGTTTTGTCCAAATTACGCCTTCTGAATTTTGGGATAAAGTTTTCTGGATCGGAAGACTGGGTGTATTGTTTTTCTTCGGAATGTTTCATAACAAGCCTCGCAGTAATTGAGTGGAAAGGGTTTGCCGTAATGCGGGCACAGTATAAAGCGGAGTAAGGCAAAGAAATGTCAGTTTTGCCTAAACGAGGCAAAAATTATGGTTGACTACTTCTTTATCGTAGCTGTTTCATATTATAAATAAATATTATTTCGATTAATGGGAAAGATAGAAAAATCAAATGGCTTTGATAGCTAATAACATCTTAAAAATACTCGATTTACTCCCCATTTTGTTTAGAATACAAAGGGGCTTTGACATAAATTTGACATAAAAAGGAGATATAAATGAAATTTAAAACACTCGTAGCTGTTGGTATCAGTGCAATCTGTGCTGCGGGAGTGGTCAATGCGCATGAACACAAACATGACCACATGATACCTGCCGGTGCTTCTATTAAAGTGAAAGTGCAACAACTTGACCCGGTTAATGGTAATAAAGATGTAGGCACTGTAACGATTACCGAATCCAAGTACGGTTTGGTCTTTACTCCAAACTTGAGCGGATTAGAAGCTGGGTTGCATGGCTTTCACATTCATCAAAACCCAAGCTGTGAGCCGAAAGAAAAAGACGGTAAACTGACTGCAGGCTTGGGCGCCGGCGGCCACTGGGATCCGAAAGAAACCAAAAAACACGGTTTCCCATGGCAAGATGATGCCCACTTAGGCGATTTGCCTGCATTAACCGTATTACACGACGGCACAGCCACCAATCCGGTTCTTGCGCCACGCATCAAACACCTTAATGAAGTTCGTGGTCATTCTATTATGATCCACGTTGGTGGCGACAATCATTCCGATCATCCTGCTCCGCTTGGTGGTGGCGGTGCACGCATGGCGTGTGGTGTGATTAAATAGGTTAATTGTTAGAAACAAAAAGTGCGGTTAAAAATGTTGAACGTTTTAACCGCACTTTTATTTGCAATGAGATCTACTTCAGCACTTCAGCTGTGTCATTTAACTTATGAATAGCGTCAATCAGCTGTTTGTCTGAAGCCCGTATCATTCCGCTATGGTTGCAGCGCTGTCTTTTTGAAGGTATTAGTAGAAATCACACCATCGATATGACGTATGACGCAAATCTTTATTCACTAAAATATTGCAGTTTTGTAATAGAAAAATAAGAAGGTCGTCTGAAAAGTTGCCTGTTGAAATTTTGTTTTGAATGCAACGTTTTATCCCATAAGGTTATGGTTGTTTTGCTTGTGGATGCGTTGGTAAATGATATTAATTCATATTTTTATCACAAGAAACAGGATATTAATACTATTTTGATGGTGTGAGATTGTGCGAAACTGATTAAGCGGTAGTGGAAAAAATGTTGGTTTAAGTATTAATAGAGATGTTTATTGTTATTGGTACAGTTTATGATGTTTTTTGGTAAAATTTATTAGATTGTTTATAAATTAGACTGTTCAAAATCGGATAAAACAGGTAAATTATAGTTTATGTAACTCGATGTAATTTGAGTTATTGGTTTTGAGCTGATAAAAAAATACAGAGGAACTGGCTATGTCCGTCAAACCGCGTCCTGTCTTTTTGGAGATTCCCAATATACGGTTGCCTATACCGGGAATTGTCTCCATCTTGCACCGCATCAGCGGGGTAGGATTATTTATAATGCTTCCCGTTTTGCTGTATCTCCTGTCCGGTACGTTGAGCCGCGAGTCGGCGTTTGAAACTTACCGTGCCATCGTTTCCAATCCTTTGGTCAAGTTGATTTTAATCGGCGTGTTGTGGGCTTATCTGCACCATTTTCTCGCCGGTATCCGTTTTTTATTTTTAGATGCACACAAAGGCCTTGAGCTGAATACTGCGCGCAATACCGCCAAATTGGTGTTTGCCGCCGCTTTGGTGTTGACCGTCGTTTTGGGAGCGTTGTTATGGTAGAGCGTAAATTGACCGGTGCCCATTACGGTTTGCGCGATTGGGCGATGCAGCGTGCGACTGCGGTTATCATGTTGATTTATACCGTCGCACTTTTAGTGATTCTGTTTACCCTGCCTAAAGAATATTCGGCATGGCAGGTATTTTTCGATCAAGTTTGGGTGAAAGTGTTCACCCAGGTCAGCTTTATCGCCGTATTTTTGCACGCTTGGGTGGGTATCCGCGATTTGTGGATGGACTATATCAAACCCTTCGGTGTGCGTTTGTTTTTGCAGGTTGCCACCATCGTTTGGTTGGTCGGCTGCTTGGTGTATTCAGTTAAAGTAATTTGGGGGTAAGTATGGGTTTTCCTGTTCGCAAGTTTGATGCCGTGATTGTCGGCGGTGGTGGTGCAGGTTTACGCGCAGCCCTCCAATTATCCAAATCCGGTCTGAATTGTGCCGTTTTGTCTAAAGTGTTCCCGACCCGTTCGCATACTGTAGCGGCGCAGGGCGGTATTTCTGCTTCGCTGGGTAATGTGCAAGAAGACCGTTGGGACTGGCACATGTACGATACCGTGAAAGGTTCTGACTGGCTAGGCGACCAAGACGCGATTGAGTTTATGTGTCGCGCCGCGCCTGAAGCGGTGATTGAGTTGGAACACATGGGTATGCCTTTTGACCGCGTGGAAAGCGGCAAAATTTATCAGCGTCCTTTTGGCGGGCATACTGCCGAACACGGCAAGCGCGCGGTAGAACGTGCTTGCGCGGTTGCCGACCGTACCGGTCATGCGATGCTGCATACGCTGTATCAACAAAACGTCCGTGCCAATACGCAATTCTTTGTGGAATGGACGGCGCAAGATTTGATTCGTGATGAGAATGGTGATGTCGTCGGTGTTACCGCTATGGAAATGGAAACCGGCGAAGTTTACATTTTCCATGCTAAGGCTGTGATGTTTGCTACCGGCGGTGGCGGTCGTATTTATGCGTCTTCTACCAATGCCTATATGAATACCGGCGACGGTTTGGGTATTTGCGCTCGTGCAGGCATTCCGTTGGAAGACATGGAGTTCTGGCAATTCCACCCGACCGGTGTGGCAGGTGCAGGCGTGTTGATTACCGAAGGCGTGCGCGGTGAGGGCGGTATTCTGTTGAATGCCGACGGCGAGCGCTTTATGGAACGCTATGCACCGACCGTAAAAGACTTGGCTTCGCGCGACGTGGTTTCTCGCGCAATGGCGATGGAAATCTACGAAGGTCGCGGTTGCGGCAAAAACAAAGACCATGTTTTGCTGAAAATCGACCATATCGGTGCCGAAAAAATTATGGAAAAACTGCCGGGCATCCGTGAGATTTCCATTCAGTTTGCCGGTATCGATCCGATTAAAGACCCGATTCCCGTCGTGCCGACTACCCACTACATGATGGGCGGTATTCCGACCAACTATCATGGTGAAGTCGTTGTTCCGCAAGGCGATGAATATGAAGTGCCGGTGAAAGGTCTGTACGCAGCGGGCGAGTGCGCTTGTGCTTCCGTGCACGGTGCGAACCGTTTGGGTACCAACTCCCTGCTTGACTTGGTGGTGTTCGGTAAAGCTGCCGGCGACAGCATGATTAAATTCATCAAAGAGCAAAGTGATTGGAAACCTCTGCCTGCGGATGCCGGCGAGCTGACCCGCCAACGTATCGAACGCTTGGATAACCAAACCGGCGGCGAAAACGTTGATGCGCTGCGTCGCGAACTGCAACGCTCCGTCCAACTGCACGCCGGCGTGTTCCGTACCGATGAGATTCTGAGTAAAGGCGTTCGAGAAATTATGGCGATTGCCGAGCGCGTGAAACGTACTGAAATCAAAGACAAGAGCAAAGTGTGGAATACCGCGCGTATCGAAGCTTTGGAATTGGACAACCTGATTGAAGTGGCAAAAGCGACTTTGGTGTCTGCCGAAGCACGTAAAGAATCACGCGGCGCACACGCTTCAGACGACCATCCTGAGCGTGATGACGAGAACTGGATGAAACATACGCTGTATCATTCAGATACCAATACCTTGTCCTACAAACCAGTGCATACCAAGCCTTTGAGCGTGGAATACATCAAACCGGCCAAGCGCGTTTACTGATGCGTTTTCAGACGACCTCCGTATCACAAGGGGTCGTCTGAAAATCAAATACACCACCACACTGAACCGCCTGAACCCATAACATAAAACCATCAGGCGGTTTATGAGAAAAGGAACACTTCTCATGGAAAAAATGAGTTTTGAAATTTACCGTTACAATCCGGACGTTGATGCCAAACCATATATGCAACGTTACGAGTTGGAACTGGAACCTACCGACGTCAAACTTTTGGACGCGCTGGTACGCCTGAAAGCGCAAGACGATACCTTGTCTTTCCGCCGTTCCTGCCGCGAAGGTATTTGCGGTTCGGACGGTATGAACATCAACGGCAAAAACGGCTTGGCGTGTCTGACCGATTTACGCGGTTTGAAGCAGCCTGTGAAAATCCGTCCGCTGCCCGGTCTGCCTGTCATCCGCGACCTGATTGTGGACATGACCCAGTTCTTCAAACAATACCACTCCATCAAACCTTACGTCGTCAACGACAATCCGATCGATTCCGACAAAGAGCGACTGCAAACTCAGGAAGAGCGCAAAGAGTTGGACGGCTTGTACGAATGTATTTTGTGCGCTTGCTGTTCGACTGCCTGCCCGTCGTTCTGGTGGAATCCCGACAAATTCGTCGGCCCGTCCGGTTTGCTGAATGCCTACCGCTTCATCGCGGACAGCCGCGATACCATTACCAACGAGCGTTTGGATAATTTGAACGACCCGTATCGTCTGTTCCGCTGTCATACCATCATGAACTGCGTGGACGTATGTCCTAAACACTTGAATCCGACCCGTGCCATCGGTAAGATTAAAGAAATTATGTTGAAACGAGCCGTTTAAGAAATGATGGTTTTTGACGATATTGCCAAACGGAAAATCCGTTTTCAAACCCGCCGGGGATTATTGGAGTTAGATCTGATTTTCGGCAGGTTTATGGAAAAAGAATTCGAGCAATTAAGTGATAAAGAGCTGTCCGAGTTTTCTGAAATCCTTGAGTTTCAAGATCAAGAACTTCTTGCACTGATCAACGGACATTCGGCGACAGACAAGGAACACCTTATCCCTATGCTTGAAAAAATCAGACGAGCTTGAAGTATTGGAAATCCGCCTGTTTATCGGCGGATTTCTAGGATACGGAGGTCGTCTGAAAACAAAGACCGTGCTGCATAGGCAGCAACGAAAGCCCCAACCTACAAAGGAGCGATAAATATGTCCAAATCAATTAAACTCAACGTACCCAATCAAGAGGATTTAGAACTGCCCGTATTGGAAGCGAGCATCGGTCATGACGTGGTCGATATCCGCGCCCTGACGAAAAGCACAGGCTTATTCTCATTCGACCCCGGATTCGTTTCAACAGCAAGTTGTGAATCTAAAATCACTTATATCGACGGTGACGAAGGTCTGCTGTATTACCGTGGTTATCCTATTGAACAGCTTGCCGAAAAATCCGATTATTTGGAAGTCTGCTACCTGCTGATTTACGGCGAATTGCCGACACCTGAACAAAAAGCAGAATTTGACAATACCGTCCGCCGTCATACGATGGTGCATGAACAGCTGACTTGGTTCTTCCGCGGCTTCCGTCGCGATGCGCATCCGATGGCGATGATGGTCGGCGTGGTCGGTGCATTGTCTGCATTCTATCAAGACAGTCTGGACATTACGAACCCCGAACACCGAAAAATCGCGATTTACCGTCTGATTTCCAAAATTCCGACCATTGCGGCAATGTGTTACCGTTATTCCAACGGTCTGCCGTTCAATTATCCGAGAAACAACCTCTCTTATTCCGAAAACTTCATGCACATGATGTTTGCCACACCATGTGAAGACTATAAACCCAATCCTGTATTGGCACGCGCGCTCGACCGCATCTTTATCCTTCATGCCGACCACGAGCAAAACGCATCGACTTCGACCGTCCGTCTGGCAGGTTCTTCAGGTGCGAACCCGTTTGCCTGTATCGCTGCCGGTATTGCCTGTCTGTGGGGTGCGTCCCACGGCGGTGCGAACGAAGCTGTCTTGAAAATGCTGGACGAAATCGGCGATGTATCCCGTGTTGCCGAATATATGGAAGGCGTGAAACAGCGTAAATACCGCCTGATGGGCTTCGGACACCGCGTGTATCGCAATATGGATCCGCGTGCCAGCATTATGCGCGAGACCTGTTATGAAGTGCTGAAAGAATTGGGCTTGGAAGACAGTCCGAAATTCAAACTGGCAATGGAATTGGAACAAATTGCCCTGAAAGACCCGTTCTTCGTGGAGCGCAAGCTGTACCCTAACGTCGACTTCTACTCCGGTATTGTCCTGTCCGCGCTGGGCATTCCGACCGAAATGTTTACCGTCATCTTTGCCCTGTCACGCAGCGTGGGCTGGATTTCGCACTGGCATGAAATGATCGGCGATCCTTCGCTGAAAATCGGTCGTCCGCGCCAACTTTATACCGGTGCGGAACGCCGAGATTATGTACCGGCGGATAAACGCTGAAAATCGGTATATTAATATGTTGTCGGAACTTCATTTGAGAAAGCCGAATAGTTTTTTTAAATAAGTTTGTCTGCAGCAAACGAAACAGATACAAGTAATTTGGCTGGAAATAGGGTAGAATGAAGTGTCATTTCAAACGGCATGGATTCCGTTGAAACACATGGAATTCTACCCTTTGTTTATATTTTAAAGAAAAGAGCTCGCGTCATGATGGATGAAAAACTCAATTTTTCTTATCTGTTCGGTTCAAATGCTCCCTACATCGAGGAGTTGTATGAGAATTTCCTGGAAAACCCCAATTCGGTCGATGAAAAATGGAAGCAGTATTTCACCGACTTAAGCAAGCAGCCCGGTGCGGCGGATGTTGATATCGCCCATGCGCCGATCCGTGAATCCTTTGCCAATTTGGCAAAAACCAAATCGACAGCGGCTATTGCCGGCGGTATGGACGAAGCCATGATGAAGAAACAGGTCGGCGTACTGCGGTTGATTTCTGCTTACCGTATTCAAGGTGTGGGCGCCGCTCAGCTTGACCCGCTCAAACGTATCCCTCCACGCAACATTGAAGCCCTCGATCCCAAATTCCACGGACTGAATGATGCCGATATGGCAGTTCAGTTCAATATGGGCGAGGGCGATTTTTCCGGCCAAAGCAAACTGCCCCTGTCCCAAATCATCAGCAACCTCAAGCAAACCTACTGTGGCCACCTCGCATTGGAATACATCTACATTCCCAATACCGAAGAGCGCCGCTGGTTGCGCAATTATTTTGAGGATGTGCTGTCCACCCCGAGTTACAGTGCCGAACAGAAACGCCGCATCCTGAAAGAAATGACCGCTGCCGAGACTTTGGAGCGTTATCTGCATACCAAATATGTCGGTCAGAAACGCTTCGGCGTAGAAGGCGGCGAGAGCGTGATTGCCGGTCTGAATTACCTGATTCAAAACGCAGGTAAAGACGGCGTCGAAGAAGTCATCATCGGTATGGCACACCGAGGTCGTCTGAATGTCTTGGTCAACATTTTGGGCAAGAAACCGGGCGATTTGTTTGCCGAATTTGAAGGCCGTGCCGAAATCAAGCTGCCCAGCGGCGACGTAAAATACCACATGGGTTTCAGCTCCGACATCGCTACGCCGAACGGTCCGATGCACGTTTCTTTGGCGTTCAATCCGTCACATTTGGAAATCGTGAATCCTGTCGTTGAAGGTTCTGCACGCGCCAAACAAAAACGTCTGGGCGAAAACGGTCGCGACAAAGTATTGCCCGTATTGATTCACGGCGACTCTGCATTTGTCGGCTTGGGCGTCAACCAAGCAACGTTCAACCTGTCCAAAACGCGCGGCTACACCACCGGCGGTACGGTTCACATCGTCATCAACAACCAAATCGGCTTCACCACCTCCGATACCCGCGACACCCGTTCGACCGTGCATTGTACCGACGTGGCGAAAATGGTTTCCGCTCCGGTCATCCACGTCAACGGCGACGATCCGGAACGCGTTTGCTTCGCCATCCAAGCCGCTTTGGACTACCGTAAGAAATTCAACAAAGACATCGTGATCGATGTCGTCTGCTACCGCAAATGGGGTCACAACGAGGGCGACGATCCGACCCTGACCCAGCCGATGATGTACAAAAAAGTATCGCAACACCCCGGTGCGCGTGCTTTGTACACCGAGCAACTGATTGCAGAAGGCGTGGTAACGCAGGCGGAAGCCGACGGCTATATCCAAGCCTACCGCGACGCTTTGGATAAAGGCGAACACGTCGAGCAAACAACGTTGAGCAATTTCCAACGCACGCAAATTGACTGGAGCAAATACCAAGGTAAAGACTGGCGCGAAGATGTGGAAACCGGTCTGCCCGCTGCCGATATCGAGCGTCTTGCCGAGAAATTTACCGCCGTCCCCGAAGGCTTTGCACTGCATCCGACTGCCAAACGCGTGCTCGAAGCGCGCAAAGGCATGGCTGCGGGCAGTCAGCCGATTGACTGGGGTATGGCGGAAACCCTCGCATACGCCAGCCTGGTCACCAAAGGACACGGCGTGCGCATTTCTGGCGAAGATTCCGGACGCGGTACGTTCTCACACCGCCATGCCGTATTGCACGACCAAAAACGCGAAAAATGGGATGACGGCACTTATGTACCGCTGCGCAATATGGGCGAAGGTGCAGGTGAATTTCTTGTTATCGACTCCATCTTGAATGAAGAAGCGGTCATGGCGTTTGAATACGGTTTCGCCTGCTCCGCGCCCGACAAACTGACTATTTGGGAAGCGCAGTTCGGCGACTTTGCCAACGGTGCGCAAGTGACCATCGACCAATTCCTGTCGTCCGGCGAAACCAAGTGGGGTCGTCTCTGCGGTCTGACCACCATCCTGCCGCACGGTTACGACGGTCAAGGTCCGGAACATTCCTCCGGCCGCGTGGAACGCTGGTTGCAACTGTGTTCCGAACACAATATGCAAATCATTATGCCGTCCGAAGCGTCGCAAATGTTCCACCTGCTGCAACGCCAAGTCTTGGGTTCATACCGCAAACCGCTGGTGATTTTCATGTCCAAACGCCTGTTGCGCTTCAAAGGTGCGATGAGTCCGCTGGAAAACTTTACCGAAGGTTCGCGCTTCCGTCCCGTTATCGGCGATACCGCCGAGCGTGGCAACAATGAAAGCGTGAAACGCGTGATTCTTTGCGCCGGACAGGTTTACTACGATTTGGAAGCAGGCCGTGCCGAGCGCAAACTGGAAAACGATGTCGCCATCGTCCGCGTCGAGCAGCTTTATCCGTTCCCATACGACGAGGTGCGTGCAGAGCTGGCGAAATATCCGAACGCGAAATCCGTGGTTTGGGCGCAAGAAGAGCCGAAGAACCAAGGCGCGTTCTACCAAATCCGCCACCGCTTGGAAGACGTTATCGGCGAAAGCCAAAAACTGTCTTATGCCGGCCGTCCGAGCAGCGCATCGCCCGCAGTCGGCTATATGAGCAAACACGTCGCCCAGCTGAAACAACTGGTTGAAGACGCAATGACGCTGTAACGCAATTATGGTGCGGCGTTCCGAATCAAACACTTCAGACGGAACGCCCGCCAAACAAAAGAGATAACACACAACAGGTCGTCTGAAAACCAACGACCATCCGGAGACACAAAATGATTATTGATGTAAAAGTACCCATGCTGTCCGAAAGCGTATCCGAAGGCACACTCTTGGAATGGAAGAAAAAAGTCGGCGAAGCCGTAGCGCGCGACGAAATCCTGATCGACATCGAAACCGACAAAGTGGTTTTGGAAGTACCTTCTCCACAAGCCGGCGTATTGGTTGAAATCATCGCTCAAAACGGCGAAACCGTTGCCGCCGAACAAGTATTGGCGCGCATTGATACCGCTGCAACTGCAACCGCTTCTGTTGAAGCTCCAGCCGCCGCGCCTGCGCCTGAAGCCGCTCCCGCTGCTGCGCAAACCAATGCCGCCATGCCTGCCGCTGCGAAGCTGGCAGCCGAAACCGGCGTGGATGTGAACGCGCTGCAAGGTTCCGGCCGCGACGGTCGCGTCTTGAAAGAAGACGTGCAAAACGCCGCCGCCAAACCTGCTGCCGCACCCGCTGCTGCGCCAGCCCCCGTTCCCGCAGGTGCGCGTCCTGAACAACGCGTTCCGATGAGCCGCCTGCGCGCCCGTGTTGCTGAGCGTCTCTTGGCTTCGCAACAAGAAAACGCGATTTTGACTACGTTCAACGAAGTCAACATGAAACCCATCATGGACTTGCGTGCGAAATACAAAGAAAAATTCGAGAAAGAACACGGCGTCAAACTCGGCTTCATGTCTTTCTTCGTCAAAGCAGCCGTTGCCGCGCTGAAAAAATATCCGGTGGTCAATGCCTCCGTTGACGGCAGCGACATCGTTTATCACGGTTACTTCGACATCGGTATCGCTATCGGCAGCCCGCGCGGTCTGGTCGTTCCGATTCTGCGAGATGCCGACCAAATGAGTATTGCCGACATCGAACAAGCCATCGTTGATTACGCCAAAAAAGCCAAAGACGGTAAAATCGCGCTGGAAGATTTGACCGGTGGTACGTTCAGTATTACCAACGGCGGTACGTTCGGTTCAATGATGTCCACCCCGATTATCAATCCGCCGCAATCCGCCATTTTGGGTATGCACGCGACCAAAGAGCGCGCAGTCGTGGAAAACGGTCAAGTCGTCGTCCGTCCGATGATGTATTTGGCACTCTCTTACGACCACCGCATCATCGACGGTCGCGAAGCCGTGCTGACTTTGGTTGCCATCAAAGACGCGCTGGAAGACCCGGCACGCCTGTTGTTGGATCTGTAAACGCGGTCAAAGGGATATAAAGCGGATAAAAACAAAGCAGTTTGAAATCGGACTGCTTACCGGTTTTCAGACGACCTTAAAACGAAAAAAGGTCGTCTGAAAACGGCGGGATGTTTGAAATCTAAGGGAGAAAGTTTGTTGCTGCCATTTGCCGTGCAGAAGCAAACGGTTGAAAATCCATTAGGAGTATATCCATGAAACCCATTTCCCTGTTTCCGCTTTTGGCTGTCGTTTCCCTGCTTGGTGCGTGTGCCGCATTCGAAGGCAAGGAATATTCCGTCAACGCTTACGATGCGCGCGGCAGAATGTTGAACAAGCGTTTTGAAATGGACAGCAACAAAGCAGGCATTCCCGTCGCCCGCAGCGTTTTGTGCAAACGCTATCCGCACGCTACCGTCCGCGTTTACAACAATTTCACCGGACAGGAAGTCAGGGAATACAGCCCGCATGCCTGCCACCGTTGATGTGTCCGAACCAATCGGGTTGAAGTTTCAAAGGTCGTGCCTGCGGGCAGGCTTAACATACTGAAAAAGGCAGAATGAGGTTTAACTGCGTTGAAGCTGCGCTTTCAGACGACCTCTTATGCAAAATATAGTAGATGAACTTTAAATCAGGAGAAGGCGGCGAAGCCGCAGACAGTACAGATAGTACGGAACCGATTCACTTGGTGC
>JUNU01000182.1 GCA_001067655.1 Neisseria lactamica | reverse complement strand
TTCAGCTTCCTCAGCCGCTTTACGTTCAGCCTCGGCTTTGGCCTTTTCAGCTTCTTCAGCGGCTTTACGTTCAGCTTCAGCCTTGGCTTTTGCAGCCTCTTCAGCCGCTTTACGCTCAGTTTCAGCTTTAGCTTTTTCAGCTTCTTCAGCGGCTTTGCGTTCAGCTTCGGCCTTAGCTTTCTCGGCTTCTTCAGCAGCCTTACGTTCGGCTTCTGCTTTGGCTTTTGTAGCCTCTTCGGCAGCCTTACGTTCTGCCTCAGCCTTAGCTTTCTCGGCCTCTTCAGCCGCTTTACGTTCAGCTTCGGCCTTAGCTTTCTCGGCTTCTTCAGCCGCTTTACGTTTAGCTTCCGCCTTGGCTTTCTCGGCTTCTTCAGCGGCTTTGCGTTCTTCTTCAGCTTTAGCTTTTTCAGCCTCTTCAGCCGCTTTGCGTTCTGCTTCCGCTTTGGCTTTTTCAGCTTCCTCAGCAGCTTTACGTTCTGCTTCTACTTTGGTTTTCTCAGCCTCTTCAGCGGCTTTACGTTCGGCTTCGGCTTTAGCTTTCTCAGCTTCCTCAGCCGCTTTCCGCTCCGCTTGGCATTCGGCGTTGCATTCTATTTTGGGTTGATTGGTATCGCTTGAGGCGGTTGACGGTGAACCGCCGCCTCCACCGCCTCCGCAGGCGGCAAGTAACGATAGGGCAAGGTAAGACAGGATATGTGGATAGTTTTTCATCGTAATGTACTTTTATATTTAAAATAGTTATGTGATATTCATTTTATGGGCTTTTTTATAACATGTCATTTATTTATTTGACGAACGGTACTTTTTGTTTATAAATAGTTTATTTTATTTGAATTTTTATGTTGCGAAATCGGCAAATTTTTTGATAGGCGGTTTTTTTGGTGGTCAAACGGTTGTAATTTGCTTGTGTTATAATCCGCACTTCATACAGGTCGGACAGACAGTCGCCGCGTATCGCGTAAGGCATACGGGGAGGAAAGTCCGGGCTCCGCAGAGCAGGATGCCGGCTAACGGCCGGGCGCGGAAACGCGACGGAAAGTGGAACAGAAAGCAATACCGCCGACGGCCGCCTTCGGGCGGCACGGGTAAGGGTGAAAAGGTGCGGTAAGAGCGCACCGTGCACTTGGTAACAAGGCGCAGCAGGCTAAACCCCATCCGGAGCAAGACCAAACAGAACGCTTTGACGCTGCTCGCCGAGCGTTCGGGTAGGTTGCTGGAGCGTATCAGTAATGGTGTGCCTAGAGGAATGACTGTCCGAGACAGAACCCGGCTTATCGTCCGGCCTGTATGTCCCGATTATCGAAAAGGTCGTCTGAAAACTGATTTTTGTTTTTCAGACGACCTTTTACCTTCGATAACCCGTTTCATCAAACCTGTTCCCACTTCATGGCAACAGCCTTTTCAGACGACCTTTCCCCGTCTCGTCCGTACGATTTACGGTATAATTCCCCATCTTTATCCATTGTTTTCCCAAGCATAAACCATGACACGCAAAATCCTTGTTACCTCCGCGCTGCCCTATGCCAACGGCAGCATCCACCTCGGCCACATGGTCGAACACATCCAAACCGACGTTTGGGTGCGCTTTCAAAAACTGCGCGGCCACGAGTGCCACTACTGCTGCGCCGACGACACCCACGGCACGCCCGTGATGCTTGCCGCGCAAAAACAAGGCATCGCGCCCGAAGACATGATTGCCAAAGTGCGCGAAGAACACCTCGCCGATTTCACCGGTTTTCACATCGGCTACGACAATTATTACAGCACCCATTCCCCGGAAAACAAACAGTTTTCCGAACAGATTTACCGCGCGCTGAAAGCCAACGGCAAGATTGAGAGCCGCGTCATCGAGCAGCTTTTCGACCCCGAAAAACAAATGTTCCTGCCCGACCGCTTCGTCAAAGGCGAATGCCCCAAATGCCACGCCCAAGATCAATACGGCGACAACTGCGAAGTCTGCGGCACGACCTATTCCCCAACCGAACTGATCAACCCGTATTCCGCCGTTTCCGGTGCCAAACCCGAATTGCGCGAATCCGAACACTTCTTCTTCAAACTGGGCGAATGCGCGGGCTACCTGAAAGAATGGACTTCCGGCAACAATCCGCACGACGGCAAGCCCCATCTGCAAGCCGAAGCCCTCAACAAAATGAAAGAATGGCTGGGCGAAGGCGAAGAAACCACGCTGTCCGACTGGGACATTTCCCGCGACGCGCCGTATTTCGGTTTCGAAATCCCCGACGCGCCGGGCAAATACTTCTACGTCTGGCTGGACGCGCCCGTCGGCTACATGGCCTCGTTTAAAAACCTGTGCGACCGCATCGGCGTCGATTTTGACGAATACTTCAAAGCCGACAGCCAAACCGAGATGTATCACTTCATCGGCAAAGACATCCTCTATTTCCACGCCCTGTTCTGGCCCGCTATGCTGCATTTCTCCGGCCACCGCGCCCCGACCGGCGTGTACGCACACGGCTTTTTGACCGTCGACGGACAAAAAATGTCCAAATCGCGCGGCACCTTCATCACCGCCAAATCCTATCTGGAACAAGGCCTGAACCCCGAGTGGATGCGCTACTACATCGCCGCCAAGCTCAACAGCAAAATCGAAGACATCGATTTGAACCTGCAAGACTTTATCTCGCGCGTCAACAGCGACCTCGTCGGCAAATACGTCAACATCGCCGCCCGCGCGTCAGGTTTCATCGCCAAACGTTTTGAAGGTCGTCTGAAAGACGTTTCAGGCAGCGCATTGCTGGCAAAACTCGCCGCCGAAAGCGACACCATCGCCGAGCAATACGAAAACCGCGAATACGCCCGCGCCCTGCGCGACATCATGGCATTGGCAGACGCCGTGAACGAATACGTCGATGCCAACAAGCCGTGGGAACTCGCCAAACAGGAAGGTCAAGACGAACGCCTGCACGAAGTATGCAGCGAACTCATCAACGCCTTCACCATGCTGACCGCCTACCTCGCCCCCGTGTTGCCGCAAACCGCTGCCAACGCCGCGCGTTTCCTCAATCTGGACGCAATTACCTGGGCGAACACGCGCGAAACCTTGGGCGAACACGCCATCAACAAATACGAACATTTAATGCAACGAGTGGAGCAAAAACAAGTGGACGATTTAATCGAAGCCAACAAACAAAGCATTCAGACGACCCCCGCGTCTGCCGCCGAAGAGGGCAAATACGAAAAAGTCGCCGAACAGGCAAGCTTCGACGACTTCATGAAAATCGACATGCGCGTCGCCAAAGTATTGAACTGCGAAGCCGTCGAAGGCAGCACCAAACTTTTGAAATTCGACCTCGATTTCGGTTTTGAAAAACGCATCATCTTCTCCGGCATCGCCGCGTCTTATCCCAACCCCGCCGAATTGAACGGCCGCATGGTCATCGCCGTCGCCAACTTCGCCCCGCGCAAAATGGCAAAATTCGGCGTATCCGAAGGCATGATCCTCTCCGCCGCCACCGCCGAGGGCAAACTGAAGCTCTTGGATGTCGATGCAGGCGCGCAGCCCGGGGATAAAGTGGGCTAAAACGCTGAAAAAAGCTGTCTGAAACCATCATGCAAGATGTTCGGACAGCTTTTTTTGTATCTTGAAACCAAGGAAAAACTGATGAAAAAACTGCTTTTTATCTTATTGGGGCTGGCAAGTTTGAATGTCTATGCCCACAGTTGTGGCGGAGAGTACCAACCCGCCACGGGAACCTGCCGTATTATCGACAGTTCGGGACGGCAGATCTTATACAATGTCGGCACCCCCCAATCATCCAACGTTCAAAACAGCCCCAAAGTCGTCAACATCAATGTCCCGTCCAAATACGGGGCATGGGCGGTTAACCTTAAAACGGGTATTGCAGGCGGCGCCCTCAACATGGATTCGCGTGAAGCTGCGGAAAAAGAAGCGATTAAAACCTGTGAAAAAGGCGGTCGCAATGCACCATGTATTGTATCTGCTTGGGTCAGAAACGGTTGTATCGCTGTTGCTCAAGGGAATGAGGGTAAACAATCGAGGGTTTTCTCTGGTACGACAAAACCGGGTCGTGCTGAAGTGGAGGCTTTGAGGAAATGTCAGGCTGCGGGTGTTCCGCAATGCAAAATTGTCGTTTCTGAAGCCTGCTCGTTGCCTAGATATTGACAGGCAAAGGTCGTCTGAAAGTTTTCAGACGACCTCGGTATCAGATTCATATTTTAAGAAATCAAAAAGAGATTACGACCAAACCAAGGAAAAACTGATGAAAAAAACTGCTTTTTATCTTTTTGGGGCTGGCGAGTTTTAATGTCCATGCCAACGGCTGCCCCGGTCAATTTGATCCCGTCAGCGGTATTTGCCGCTTTCAGGGGCATAACGGGGAAATGGTTCAATACAATATGGCTCCACCCCAATCATCCAACGTTCAAAACAGCTCCAAAGTCGTCAATATCAATGTCCCGTCCAAATACGGCGCATGGGCGGTTAACATTAAAACGGGTATTTCGGCAGATGTTATCAATGCCCCTTCCCGTGCCGTTGCAGAAAAAGAAGCGATAAAATCCTGTGAACAAGGTGGGCGTAATGCGCCATGTGTAGTGGGTGCCTGGGTGAGAAACGGCTGTATTGCTGTTGCTCAAGGGAAATCTGCCAAAAAGGTGAAGACTTTTTATGGAATAGAGGCTCCCGGACAGGCTGAACCAGTAGCATTACGAAAATGTCAGGCTTCAGGGGCGGTACAATGCAAAATCACCACGCCCGAAGGCTGCTCGATGCCTAAATATTGACAGGCAAAAGGTCGTCTGAAAGTTTTCAGACGACCCCTGTATATAAACTATTCATGATTTTCCCATCTGTTTTTTGAAAGTACCCATATGAAAAAAGCCCTTGTATTTTCTTTGCTGCTCGCCGGTTTGACCGCTTCTGCCGCCGGGCAAAACCAAACCGGTGCGCCATCCGATCCTGCGGCAGATAAAAAGCTTGCCGCCGAGTGCAGGCAATTGTTTAAAGACACCAATACTTTGGCGAACGGTTCGCTTTGTTATCGGGACAATAAAGAGACCGCCGAATATTTCAACCTTTTGTCTATGGTTTTGTTGTTTAACCATCCGAAAGTCGATCAGTGCCGACAATATCCGAAACTGGAGGAGGAATTCAAAAAACAAAGCTTTCACCATCTCGACGATAAGGATTTGAAGCGCCTTTGCGCGGAAAGCCGCGAAGAACGCGACCGTTTGCGCCGTCAGGTAGAGGCGTACATGGACAGTAAGATAAAACAGTATGCGGAAGAAGAAGCCCCGCGCCGCGGTATTCCCGTTGATGAATTGTTGCGTAAAACCGTTGCCGAAGAAACCGAACGCCGCGCCAAAGCCGATGCCTTTATCCGTCAGAAGGATGGCAGATAAGGACGGACGGGGTCGTCTGAAAACTTCGGGCATGAATGTACTGGGTTCCGACATTCATGCTTTATTTGAAAATATCATTCCGGTTTAAAAGGAAAAACCATGAAACAATCTGCTTTAGGCTTACTTGCTTTGATTTTATCTTTTTCAGCCGCCGCGCAAGAGCCGGCCGTCAGTTTGAATGCGGAGCAGGTCGAACATTGCCGGCAAATGCTGCAAGATGCGGCGCTGATTGAGGCTACGGCGAATGTATGCGGCGGGGACAATGAGGACATCAAAGACTATGCCGGGCATTTATACTCTTTGTACATGGCTGCCGATCCGCAAGCCTTGCAATGCGTCAATTACAGCATGGCGATGAAAAAAGAAGGGAAACCGCTGCCTCATTATGGCTATTCCCCTGAGCAAGACAGCAAACAATATTGCGCCCAAAGCCGCAAAGAACGTCATCTTGCCCAACAACGCGCCGAGGCTTTGGTTGAAAAAGAGCTGCCGAACATTGCCCGCAAAGTCTCCGAAGAATCGAATGCGCTTTATCAAGAGCATCAAAAGCAATTGGCGCAACGACAAAATGCAGCACCGGATAACTGGGAAAAACCGAAATCTTCCAAGCAAATCTTGAACGAAATGCGCGAACAACTGGCGGCAAGCCGTAAAAAAGCGGAAATTGCCCGCCGGAAAATAGAAAAACAGTAATGAAGTTTCGGACAATACGGACAGACGGTCTGCCCTGACCGGATACAAGAAACCCGCTTTTTGAAGCGGGTTTTTATTTTGGAATCGATTAAGGTTTTCAGACGACCTTTTAGCAGAAGAAACTAATTGGGGCGGTTAACTGATTTTTGGTTTATTTTTACAAAAATAAATAGTGTTGACAATTTTTATGGTGGTAATTAATGTACTGATACTTTATTTGAAGTTTTAAACGGTCCTGCGTGCTGCTGCATACAAAAAATTAAATTTAATCAAGAGGAAACAATCTATGGAGCAATTATTTATTCCCGGCAGTATCATTGCCGATTATTTTTATCTCGGTCTTTTCCTGCTGGTTGCCGCGTCTTTGATTGCGGGCTATGTCGATGCTATTGCGGGCGGAGCCGGGCTGATTTTGATTCCCGCGTTTTTGATGGTCGGCTTGCCGCCGCAGGTCGCGTTGGCACAGGAAAAATTGGTGAGTACCATCGGTACGGTGGCTGCGATTAAAAACTTTATGAAAAGCAGTTCGATTGTATGGCGCATTGTGCCGGTCGGCATTGTTGCGGCTTTAATCGGGGCGTTCGTCGGTGCGAAAGTCATTCTGATTCTGCCTGTGGAAACCATCAATTACATCATTCTTGCGTTTTTACCCATAGGCTTGCTGGCAACTTTGTTCAAAGGCGTTTTGCTGAAAAAAGACGATGAACGCGGCGAGATAAAAAAATCTGCCGTCGCCGTCTTTTTAACTTGTCTGATTGTTGGTTTTTATGACGGTTTTTTCGGACCGGGCACGGGCAGCATTTTCATTATCGCTTTGTTTGTCATCAACAAATTGTCGTTGTTGCAGGCTTCGGCTACTTCCAAGATTTTCAATTTTGCTTCCAATATCGGGGCATTCGTCGCTTTCTTGATAGCGGGGAAAATGGCGTTCCTAATCGGAATCCCGATGATTTTGGCGAATTTGTTGGGCAACCATTTCGGCAGCCTCCATGCTATTAATTCAGACGGGGAAATCATCCGTAAGGTTTTGGTCGTAACGGTTTTGCTGATTATTGCTTCGATGGCATATAAGGCTTTTTCGGCTTGACGGGCAGATGTTGGTAAAAGGTCGTCTGAAAACTTGGAAATCAGGTTTTCAGACGACCTTTTAGTTTTTGGCAGATTGGATTGCTAAGCTACCCGCCTTAAGCCAACTTGACGGCGAGTTCTGCCAGCCGTTTGCCTTGTGCGAAGGCGATGTCGTTTTCTTCGGCGGTCAGGACGGGTTTGCTGTCGTGTCCGGCGACGTGGGATGCGCCGTAGGGGGTGCCGCCGCTTTGGGTGCTGCCGAGGGCGGATTCGGTGTAGGGGATGCCGCTGATGATCATGCCGTGGTGCAGGAGGGGGAGCATCATGGTGAGGAGGGTGGTTTCTTGTCCGCCGTGTTGGGAGGAGGTGCTGGTGAAGACGGTGGCGGGTTTGCCGGCGAGTTCTGCACCGAGCCACAGGGGGATGGTGCCGTCGATGAAGTATTTCATGGCGGCCGCCATGTTGCCGAAGCGGGTGGGGCTGCCTAGGGCGAGGGCGGCGCAGGTTTTGAGGTCTTCGGCGGTGGCGTAGGGGGCGCCGCTGTCAGGGATGTCTTTTTCGACGGCTTCGCAGACGGTGGAGACTTTGGGGACGGTGCGCAATACTGCTTCGCAGCCTGCGACGCTTTCGATGCCACGTGCGATTTGGCGGGCGAGGTTGAGGGTGCTGCCGTTTTGGGAGTAGTAGAGGACGAGGATTTTGAGGGAATTTGGGTTCATTTGGGTATTCCGTTACAATGGGGTTGGTGGGAAATAGGTGTTAATTTCGCTGAGGCTGTGTTTTCAGACGACGTGGGGTGTGCTGCGGGCGTTTTCTGTTTTTTATTTTTAATTCGTTATTTTTTCGGGAAAGATTATGCCGTTTTTGAAATGGTGGCAAGGTTTGTTGGGTAGTAAGGCGTTTGCGTTTGCGTGGTTTGTGGTCCGGCGTTTCGATGAGGAGCGTGTGCCGCAGGCTGCGGCGAGTATGACGTTTACGACGCTTCTGGCTTTGGTTCCGGTATTGACGGTGATGGTGGCGGTCGCTTCGATTTTTCCTGTGTTCGACCGTTGGTCGGATTCTTTTGTTTCGTTCGTCAATCAAACTATTGTGCCGCAGGGTGCGGACATGGTGTTTGATTATATCAATGCGTTCCGCAATCAGGCGGGGAAGTTGACGGCGATCGGCAGTGTGATGCTGGTGGTTACGTCGCTGATGCTGATTCGGACGATTGATAATGCGTTCAACCGGATTTGGCGGGTCAATTCGCAGCGGCCTTGGATGATGCAGTTTTTGGTGTATTGGGCGTTGCTGACGTTTGGGCCGTTGTCTTTGGGCGTGGGGATTTCTTTTATGGTCGGGTCGGTGCAGGAATCTGCGCTGGCTTCGTTTGCGCCGCAATGGGTGGTGGGGTTACTGCAAACCTTAGGCACGCTGTTTTTCGCGACGCTTTTGTTGTGGGGTTTGTACCGCTTTGTACCCAACCGCTTCGTGCCCGGGCATCATGCGTTCATAGGGGCTTTGGTCACTGCGTTTTGCTTGGAGACGGCGCGTTTCCTGTTTGCTTGGTATATGGGCAATTTCGACGGCTACCGCTCGATTTACGGGGCGTTTGCCGCCGTACCGTTTTTCTTGGTGTGGCTGAATTTGCTGTGGACGCTGGTGTTGGGCGGCGCGGTGCTGACTTCGTCGCTGTCTTATTGGCAGGGCGATGCGTTCCGCAGGGGCTTCGATGCGCGAGGGCGGTTTGATGATGTGTTGAAAATCCTGCTGCTTTTGGATGCGGCGCAAAAAGAGGGCAAAGCCTTGCCTGTTCAGGAGTTCAGACGACATATCAATATGGGCTACGATGAATTGGGCGAGCTTTTGGAAAAGCTGGCGCGACACGGCTATATCTACAACGGCCGTCAGGGCTGGGTGTTGAAAACGGGGGCGGATTCGATTGAGTTGAGCGAACTCTTCAAGCTCTTTGTTTACCGTCCGTCGCCTTTGGGAAGGGACCATGTGAACCAAGCCGTCGATGCGGTGATGACGCCGTGTTTGCAGACTTTGAACATGACACTGGCGGAGTTTGACGCGCAGGCGAAAAACCGGCAGCAGGCTTCTTAAGTATGTTTAAAACGGATAAAAGGTCGTCTGAAAACGGTTTTCAGACGACCTTTTGCTATAATCGGGCTTCATCGTCCTGCTCGGTTTGGAACCTTATGAAAACCCTCGTCCTCCTCCTGCTTTCCTTCTCCACTGCCACTGCTTTTGCCGCATACGGTTTAGGTTTGGGGCAGGAGCCGAAATATCCCGCTGACTTTCGCGCCTACGAATATGTCAATCCCGACGCGCCTAAAGGCGGTGTGTTTTCCCTACCGATACAAGGCGGCTTCGATACGTTCAACCCGTTTACCCTCAAAGGCGACAAAGAAGCCGGCGTCCTCAATCTGACCGTGGACATGCTCACGGACAACAGTTGGGACGAACCTTTCTCCATGTACGGACTGCTGGCGGAAGAGTTTTCACTTGCCGAAGACGGACTGTCGGCAACATTCAGGCTCAACCCGAAAGCCAAATTCCACAACGGCGACCCCGTGCTTGCCAAAGACGTCGTCGCCTCCTTCCGCCTGCTTACCCAAGACAAAGCCGCCAATCCCTTCTACCGCATATACTGGAGCGACGTAGCCAAAGTCGAAACGCCCGACGACAGGACAGTCGTTTTCCGCTTTAAACAGCGCAATGCCGAATTACACATGGCATTAGGGCAACTGCCTGTGTTTTCTCATAAAAGCTACCCCGAAGGTCTGGAAAAAGGCGCGAACAAAATGCCCATCGGCTCCGGCCCCTACCGTTTCGTCAAAGCAGACATCGGGCGCATGAGCGAATACGCGCGCGACAAAAACTACTGGGCGCAAAACCTGCCGACCCGCAAAGGCAGATATAACTTCGACACCGTCCGCTTCAAATATTTCAAAGACAACAGCGTCCGCCTCGAAGGCCTCAAAGCCGGACAATACGACTTCGTTTACGAAAATGTCGCCCGAAACTGGGCGCGGGGCTATTCCGACGAAATGCTCGCCAAACGCGGCATGGGCAAACACGAATGGATACAGAAAAGCGATGCCGGCATGCAAGGCTTCGTCATGAACCTGCGCCGTGCCCCGTTTGACAACATCCTCGTGCGGCAGGCGATGGTCGAGAGTTTCGACTTTGAAAGCATCAACGCGCGCATTTTCTACGGCGCATACCGCCGCAGCAACAGCTTCTTCACCAACAGCGAGATGGCGGCGACAGGCAAACCGCAAGGCGCGGAACTGAAACTGCTCCAGTCCCTCGGCAACACCCTCGATCCCGCCGTCCTGAACCAACCCGTCCCCGAACCGCCTCAAACCGACCCGAAAACAGGCATACGCCCCAACCTGCTCAAAGCCCGCGCCCTCTTGGAAAAAGCAGGCTACCGCTATAAAAACGGCAAACTGACCGACAGCCAAGGCAAACCCCTGACCTTCGAGTTCCTGACCGCATCCAAAAACTACGAACGCATTACCGCCAAATGGCAGCGCGACCTCGCCAAAATCGGCGTCACCATGAACATCCGCGTTACCGACCCCGCCTTATACCAAAGGCGGCTCAACGATTTCGACTTCGACATGACCATTACCGCCTATGCCAACAGCGAAAGCCCCGGCAACGAACAATACGATTATTTCGGCTGCGAAGCCGCCAAAATCCCCGGCAGCCGAAACCTCGCCGGCGTGTGCCGCCCCGAAGTCGAAAAACTGCTCAAACATTTCGGCAGCTTTACCAACCGCGAAGAGCTGAAAACCACCTCCCGGGCACTAGACCGCACCATCCGCCACCAATACATCATCGTCCCCGCCTGGTACGCCGACCGCTACCGCGTCGTTTACCGCAACAACCTCGGCATCCCGCAACAACTGCCGAAATATTACGACCCGGTATTTTTTTCGCTGAGTAGCGGGTGGTGGAAATAGGAGGAGTGAGCAGATAAAAGGTCGTCTGAAAACGGATACGGCAGCAATGCGTAGCGTGGGTTCTACCCACGAAATGAACGCCAATTCGGCTGTTGTTTGATTTGGTTGTTGGATGATTGGGGTTGTCAGACGGTGGCTTTCGTGGGCAAAGCCCACGCTACTCGTTGCCACAACGGCAACTTGTCCCTTCCCTCGTCCGGCGGAGGAAGTTTGCGGACGTATGCTAATATATTGTATATTGCGGGAAGTGTGCCTGTCAGATTTAGCCGTAATGGCAAGGCATTATTTCATTACTCAAAAATTCTTTATGAATTAGATGTTTAAAATAAACTATTAAAACTTTAGGATACGCACATGCAAGATCAGGAAGAAAGTAAAAATCAGGAAATACAAGAAAAGCAGGAACAAGAAGACAATGGTGCCATGACCAAGTTGCAAGATGTGTTCAATCTTGCGCATGACCAAGCTCATCCGGATAAGATCGATGCCACCATCCGCGCCAATACTCGGGTGACCGGAACCAATATGTGGGTATTGATGTTTGCCATTGCCGTGTCGAGTATCGGTCTGAATGTAAACAGCACGGCGGTAGTGATCGGCGCGATGTTGATTTCGCCGTTGATGGGGCCGATTGTAGGTATGGGTTACGGTTTGGCGGTAGGGGATACTGCGCTGATCCGTCAAGCGGTGCGCAATATTATTATATTCGTCGTCATCAGCTTGATTACCGCTACGTTGTATTTCCTGTTAACCCCGCTCAAAGGGGCGCAAAGCGAGCTTTTGGCGCGTACTCAGCCGACCCTTTGGGATGTGTTGATTGCCTTCTTCGGCGGTAGTGCGGGTATTGTGGCGCTGACCCGAAAAGAGGGAGGCAATGCCATACCGGGAGTGGCGATTGCGACTGCATTGATGCCGCCCCTGTGTACTGCGGGCTACGGACTGGCACATGGCAACTGGCACTACTTTCTCGGTGCTTCATATCTTTTTGCCATCAACTGCGTGTTCATCGCTTTTTCGACCTTGTTGTTTTCTAAGCTGCTCAAGCTGCCGCGCAGGGGGTTGGTAAAAGAATCCAAACGCCGGTTGCAAAGCATCATTATTACTGCCGTCGTGTTGGCTGTGATGATTCCGAGCGGCTATATGGCATCAGGACTGGTGCGTCAGGAAATCTTCAACACCAGAGCCAATGCCGCCATTGCCACTGCGCAGCAACAGGAAGGTTTTTTCGTGCTGCGTAAGATGTTGAACCATAGAGAAAATAAAGTCGATCTGATTGTCAATGGAACGGGCAATGCCGAGAAAATTTCCACCTTGCTGGTGAAAAGCCTTGAAGCGTCAGGTGTGAAAGCGCCGAAGGTAAACGTGGTTTATGCGGGAGGGAACGATGCCAAAATCGAAGAATTGCTGGCAAGCCAAAACAACTCGGTACAGTTGCAAAACGAGCTGAAAGAGCAGCAAGCCTACATCGATACCGTGCTTGCGGGCAAAACTGCCGATACCGCCGGTGCTGACGATGCTGCGGTACTCAAGGAAATAAAAGCCCAATATCCCGAAGCGGAAAAAATCGTTGTCGGACGCGGCTTGGTTTGGGAGAAAGCGCAAACAGAGCCTGTTTCCGAGCAGCCTGAAAGCAGCAAAAATACTAAATCGGAAACAGGCGAACATGACGATATTGTCGTTGTCTCGCTCGAATTTAAGGAGCCTTTGCCTGCCAAAGATCGCGAACGCTTACAGGCGTGGTTGAACCAGCGTTATGAGGGTAAGGCCGTGCGCATGTTTGTGAACACTCAAGCTTCAGACATATAACCCGTTTCACGAATACTCCGCCTGTCGGCTTTATCCGTTTTCAGGAAATCATTTATTGTTCCTAATAAACCAAATCCGCCTCAAACACGCCCCTCAAGGCGTTGGAGAGGCGGATTTTTTCTGCGCGTTCGAGCATGTAGCGGGTGATGTGCGTTTCGATGACGGCGTCTGCGCCTAAGTAGGTTTGCGGCTGCTGCAATACGGCTTGGCGCATGACGCCGTTGAGGATGTCCAAATCCAGAGACGGGGTGAGCCATTGCCCTTGGTATTTGACGAACACGTTGCTTCTGCCGCCTTCGAGCAGGAGGCCGTCTGAATTGAAAAACAGGCTGTCGAACGCGCCTTGTGTTTCGGCGGTTTGCCACGCTTGGTCGTACAGGGCGCGGCGGGTGGTTTTGAAGCGGCGCAGGTAGTCGCGGCGCGGGAGGGGCTGCGGGGCGGGGATGACGCGCTGCGGGGCGGGCAGCTCGGCGGTGGCAGCATGGCTGAGGATGAGGTCGTCTGAAACGAGTTCGGCTTTCAAGCGGAACAGGCCGTCGGGTAGTTTGGCGATGTATTGTCGGATTCGGGTTTCGCAGTCATCGGGCAGGGGCAGGTTGAGGGCTTGGGCGGATGTTTTCAGACGGCCTAAATGCAGGTCGAGCAGGCGGCATTGCCTGTTTTCCACGCGCATGGTTTCGAAGATGCCGAAGGCGGGGCGCAGTTCGTCGAGGAAACGGGCTTTCCAGCCGCATTCCCGATATTCGGCGGCGGGGTCGCTGTCGATGACGATGCCGGAACCGACGCCGTACACTCCGTGATAGAGGTCGTCTGAAAATGGAAGGTCGTCTGAAATCAGGTCTGAAACGGGTTTGAGCAACAAGGTGCGGATGACGACGTTGAATATGCCTTCAAACCCAAGCCTGCCCGCGCAGGGTTTCAGGTAGCCGATGCTGCCGGTGTACAGGCCGCGCGGTTCGGCTTCGAGCGATTCGATAATCTGCATGCTCATGCGTTTGGGTGCGCCGGTGATGCTGCCGCAGGGGAAGGCGGCGCGGAGGATGTCGGCGGCGGTAATGTGCGGCAGGGCTTGGGCTTGGATGGTACTGGTCATCTGCCAGACGCTGCCGAAACGCGATACTTTAAACGGCTCGGGCACGCATACTTTGCCGGTTTGGGCGATTTTGCCGAGGTCGTTGCGCAGCAAATCGACAATCATCACGTTTTCGGCGCGGTTTTTCGGGTCGGCTTGCAACTCGGCGGCGCGGCGTTCGTCTTGACCGTCGCCCAAAATCGGCGCGGTGCCTTTCATCGGTTCGGTGCTGATGGTGCCGTCCGCACCGATTTTGAGGAAGAGTTCGGGCGAGAAACACAGCGTCCACGCGGATTTCCCTTCCGCATCGGGCAGGTGGGACAAGACGGCATAGGGGACGGGTTGGCGCAGGCGGCGGTAGAGGCTGACGGGGTTGCCGTAGGCTTGCAGGTGCAGGCGGGTGGTGTAGTTGATTTGATAGGTGTCGCCGCGCCGGATGGCTTCGTGGATTTGGCGGATGCGGTCGAGGTAATCGGCTTCGGATACGGAGGATTGCGGCGTGGAAATGCCGGCGGGGAGGTCGTCTGAATTTTGGGCAAGCCAGCTTTCGGCATCGGTGTCGGCGCAGTCGGCAAACCAGTGCAGGGCAAGGTTGCCGCCGCGTTCGGACGCCATCCCCATCAGCGGCAAACCGAATTCGTAGTCTGCAAACAACACCGAATGCAGCCCTTTTTGCCAGCCCTTTTGCAGCGTATCGTCCAGCGAATCCAGTTCGTTATGATGGAAAAGGCGGCTTTCCACATGATTTTGATAGAGTTTTGCGCGGCCGCTCACGGCATCGTCAAACAGGGCGAAATAGGGCATGGCTGTGGTGCAAATAGCCTGATTATACGCCGTTTTTACACAAATTAGCAGACCGCGCCGAAAAAAATGGCGCAGTGTAATTTTATGTAGTCCGCTGAGGGGCAAAGGAGTAGAATCAAACCATACCACACCATATCATTTCAAACTTAATCAATAAGGAGACCCTATGGCAGATCATCAGTTAGAACCGTTCGAAAACGTTGAATTGGGCGAAAAGCAAGACCAGTTGCAAGTTTTCGAAAAAGCCGTTTTGGAACACGAAGGACGCGGTACGGACGAAGATTCCGGCAGCGCACCGCTTCCCGCCAATTACCCCTACAAACAACGTATGCGCCGCGCCGCATACGAAAAAGAAAAACAAAAGCTGCAAATCGAATTGCTGAAAGTGCAAAGCTGGGTCAAAGACTCTGGCCAACGCATCGTCAGCCTGTTTGAAGGCCGCGACGCCGCAGGCAAGGGCGGTACCATCAAACGCTTTATGGAACATTTGAACCCACGCGGCGCGCGCGTCGTCGCACTGGAAAAACCGACTACCACCGAACGCGGCCAATGGTATTTCCAACGCTACATCCAAAACCTGCCGACCGCGGGCGAAATGGTCTTCTTCGACCGCTCATGGTACAACCGCGCCGGCGTAGAGCGCGTGATGGGTTTCTGCGAACCCAACGAATACCTGCTCTTCATGCGCCAAACCCCTGAATTGGAACGTATGCTCGTCGCCAGCGGCATCCACCTCTTCAAATTCTGGTTCTCCGTATCCCGCGAAGAACAACTGCGCCGCTTCATCTCCCGTCGCGACGACCCCCTGAAACACTGGAAACTTTCCCCCGTGGACATCCAGTCGCTCGACCGTTGGGACGACTACACCGAAGCCAAAAACGCCATGTTCTTCCACACCCACACCGGCGACGCGCCTTGGGTCATCATCCGTTCCGACGACAAAAAACGCGCCCGCCTCAACTGTATCCGCTATTTCCTGCATCAGTTGGACTACCCGGGCAAAGACGTGAAAGCCATCGGCAAAGTGGACGAAAAAATCGTCCTCGTCCCCGATACGCGCTACAAAGAGAAAACCGTCGATATCGGTCATGACTGATTGATCGGTCAGCCGTTTGAGCAGTAAAAAAGGTCGTCTGAAAACCTGAAATACGGGTTTTCAGACGACCTTTTGTTTGTCTCAACCGTTTGCCCCAACGCAACGCCGACAGCCGTTTGGGCACGCTATTCAAATTGTGCGAAATAAGACAATACCGTTTGCGGCAGCCATTGCAGATTCAGACGACCCCCGTCGCAGCTGACGAAGCCGACATGCCCGCCGTGTTCGGGCTGCAAAAGCGTGACGGACGGAGACACTTCGTTCACATTCGGCAGGGCTTCGGGCGGCAGGAAGGGATCATTGACGGCGTTGAGCAGCAACAAAGGACTCGCGACCTTTTTGAGCCAAGGTTTGCACGAGGCGCGGCGGTAATAGTCGAAACGGTCGGCAAAACCATGCAGCGGCGCGGTAAACGTATCGTCGAAGTCGCCCAGCGTTTTGCATTGCTTCAACAGGGCAGCCGTATCGCGGTCGGAACGGACATGCTGCAAATCGGCGACGTTGCGGGCTTTGGGCAGCAACGAGTTCAAAAAATAACGGGTATATAACAGGCGCGACATGCCTTTGTCGAAGCGCGTACCCGCCAGCGTCGCATCAACCGGCGCGGAAATGACGGCGGCGGCGCGGGGCAGCGCATTGCTGCCTTGTTCGCCCAAATATTTTGCCAAGGCATTGCCGCCGAGCGAAACGCCTGCCGCGTAAATGATGGGATAACGTGCGGCAAGCGTGTCGAGCATAAAAGCGATTTCGGGCGTATCGCCCAAGTGGTAGAACACGGGCGCGGTATTGGGGATGCCGCCGCAACTGCGGAAATGGGCGACCACGCCGTTCCAGCCTTTGTCTTGTACCGCGCGCATCAATTCGACCGCGTAATGGCTCTGGCTGCTGCCTTCCAAGCCGTGAAACAAAACCACCAGCGGCGCGTCGGGATTCGGGCTGTCGACAAAATCGTAGGCGACTTGTGCTTTGCCGGTGCTGTCGGGCAGCAACTCGCGCCGGTAAGCGGGGGAGGGGCGTTGCAGGAATTTGGCGAAAATAGTGTCGGCGTGGCCGTTGCGCAGCCAAAACGGCGTATTGGGCGATAAGTTATTCATAATCTGAAGATATTTGGGAGACGGCAGGGTCGTCTGAAAGATAGCGGCCTCTGAACACGAAATAATAAACCAACAACGCGGTCAGCGTGCCGTTTGTCCAGCCCGCCCAAACGTCGGTCGGGTAATGCACGCCCAGATAAACGCGCGAAAAACCGGTACTCAGGGCAAAGGCGATGCCGATCAGCCACGCAACACGCCGATAAGGCGTCTCACGGCACAACATAATCATCATGACGGCAATGGCGGCGGAAAATGTACTGTGTCCGCTGGGAAACGAAAAGTTGGTCTCTTCAATCATGCGCGGCCAAAACAGTGGTCGCGGCCGTTCAAACCAATTTTTAATCAGCAGCATATTCAGCGTCGGTATCAAGGCGGCGGAAACGCAAAACAATGCGCCGCGACGGTTGCCGACCCGATACAGCCACCAAGCCGCGATGCCGATTAGAGGCACGGCGATGACGGTTTTGCCCAAATAATGCAAAACGGTGGCAATGGGGAAAAAGCCTTCACCGATGTTATGGTGAACCCACATCATTAAAGGTTTTTCAAATTCAAAACTGCCGTGCGTGTACAAACGGACGGCAATCAACACTGCCAAAGGCAAAAATACCACACCGGCTATGAGCGCCGTGCGGCGGAAACGGATATGAAAATTGTGCATAAATCAAATAAAAATAGAGATTTGGAAAAGTTTTCCCGTTAATGAGCCATGTTTGATAAAAAACATCCGAAAGTGATAGTGCTTTTTATTGATTGTTGATAATTATTGCCTTTTTCTTACTGATAAATTAGGTAAATACACAAAGTAACTATTCCGACAATGCTATTCTAAGCGCCCGGCAAAGCGGTTCAATATAGTGGATTAACTTTAAATCAGGACAAGGCGACGAAGCCGCAGACAGTAC
>JUNU01000181.1 GCA_001067655.1 Neisseria lactamica | reverse complement strand
TGAGCTAAGGCGAGGCAACGCCGTACTGGTTTAAAGTTAATCCACTATATTATTAACGTTGAACATATCCGTTTAATCTGTTTTCAGACGACCTCCCTATACACAAATTCAATATTCCAATCGGAACCATTTCTTATATTTATTGTCTGTATTTCAATAAGCATTCATAAAAATATTATATTTAACCCGCATGACCTGATGGATTATAATGACGAATAACAGCCGGAATATGCTTTATTCAAATATTATCGACTTGACGACTCAACTAAATACCTATTATTTACACCTCCGCCACATCGGAACAATCAGACAATGAACCACTTTTGGACAAACAGCCTGACCGCCTGCATCCTGCTTGGCGCGTCGCTTCAAACTTCGGCACAAACCCACTCCGTTTATTTCAATCAAAACGGCAAAATTACCGCCACAATGTCATCGGTAGCTTACGTCCGCCAATACACCGTCGAATCCGGCGTAGCGCAAGTGCAGGACTTTTACTATCCGTCCATGAAAAAATATTCCGACCCGTATGAAATACCGGCGGCGCAGATCAAAACCTTTGTACCCGTCCTCAACAACGGTACTTTGACGCTCTGGCATTTCAACGGGCAAAAGAAAATGATCGGCAGCTACCGCAACGGCAAGCCGAACGGCGAATGGACCAACTGGTACCCCAACGGTAAAAAATCGGCGGTCATGCCCTATCTGAACGGCTTGAGCGAAGGCGTCGGCTCGCGCTATTACCGCAACGGCACAAAAGAAAGCGAAATCCAGTTCAAACACGACAAGGCAAACGGTTATTGGAAGCAATGGTATCCCAACGGCACCCCGAAAACCGAAATGACCATGGTCAATGACAAGCCGACCGAAATCATGAGTTGGGACGAAAACGGCCGCGCCCTTTCTGAAATTACCATTACCAACGGCAAACGCAACGGCGTTGTTTTGGAATGGTATGACGACGGTTCTAAAAAATCTGAGACGGTTTACGCCAACGACCAAGTGGTGAAAAAAACCAACTGGGACAAAGAAGGTTATGTGATTGACTAACAAAAAAGGGAAACGATACGTTTCCTTTTTTTGTTTAAAACAGAAAGGTCGTCTGAAACCGACCATCCCCAACGCCACAGAATTTACATTTAAATATCAACAGCTCCCCCTTGCTCCTTTGCAGATTTCGTTTAAAATACAACCCAAACAACAACTATTCAAATTACATAAAACTATGCGCTATTACGGTACGATTACACGCTGGAATGACAACCGCCAATTTGGAGCTATCCGCGAAGAAAGCATGGGTACAGAAGTATTCGCCCCGCTTTCCGCCTTTACTACACTGACGCGCCCGCCTGCCGAAGGTCAGCGCGTATCGTTTGACATCGTCAAAGGCAGGCGCGGACGCGACGAAGCTGAAAATATCTGCTTCTCCCTTGACTGCGTCGATGAATTCGACTTTTTCGACACCGAACCCGAACCGTATAAAAAAACCTTTTCCAAGCTCTTGCTGATTATCCCTATCATCGCCCTGCTTGCCGCCGGCGGATGGTTTGGCTGGGATTACTGGCAGAAATACCAGCAACAGGCGCAAGCGGCAGCGGCCGCACCGCCGAAGACGATGGTGGAAGAAGTTGCAGCCAAAATAAAAGCCGAACGCGAAGAGTGGTTGGATGCGGTAAACAGCCGTGGTCGTACAAATGCTAAACATAAATCTACGGACACCCAAAAATCTGATCACTCCTCTGTCTCTTCAACATCAAAAAACGAATTCAAATGCGATGGTCGTCAATATTGTTCCCAAATGACTTCCTTAAGTGAGGCAGAATTCTTCGTTAAATTCTGTCCGAATACCAAAATGGACGGCGATCATGACGGTATTCCATGTGAAAACGACAGCCGTTGGCATTAACCTATCTCTTTTCTGCGCAAAAGGTCGTCTGAAAACCCAAATCCAAGGTTTTCAGACGACCTTTCACCTTAGCCCTGTTTCAACACCCCAAATTCTTTTAAAATACCGCCTGATTTGAATTTAACCGAGAGACCGAACTTCATGAACCTACATCAAACCGTCGAACGCGAAGCCGCCGCCGCCTTTGCCGCCGCAGGCATCGCCGACAGCCCCGTTGTCTTGCAGCCGACCAAAAACGCCGAACACGGCGATTTCCAAATCAACGGCGTGATGGGTGCGGCGAAAAAAGCCAAACAAAATCCTCGCGAATTGGCGCAAAAGGTCGCCGAAGCATTGGCGGGCAACGCCGTGATTGAAAGCGCGGAAGTGGCCGGCCCCGGCTTCATCAACCTGCGCCTGCGCCCCGAATTTCTCGCCCAAAACATTCATGCGGCTTTGAACGACGCGCGTTTCGGCGTAGCGGAAACCGACAAACCGCAAACCGTCGTTATCGACTATTCCTCGCCCAATCTGGCGAAGGAAATGCACGTCGGCCATCTGCGTTCCAGCATCATCGGTGACAGCATTTCGCGCGTGTTGGAATTTATGGGCAACACCGTCATCCGCCAAAACCACGTCGGCGACTGGGGTACGCAGTTCGGCATGTTGGTCGCTTATTTGGTCGAGCAGCAAAAAGACAATGCCGCGTTTGAACTGGCGGATTTGGAGCAGTTTTACCGCGCCGCCAAAGTGCGCTTTGACGAAGATGCCGCCTTTGCCGACACCGCGCGCGAATACGTTGTGAAGCTGCAAGGCGGCGATGAAACCGTGTTGGCGTTGTGGAAACAGTTTGTCGATATTTCGCTCTCGCACGCCCAAGCCGTTTATGACACGCTGGGCTTGAAACTTCGCCCTGAGGACGTTGCGGGCGAATCGAAATATAACGATGATTTGCAGCCCGTGGTCGATGATTTGGTTCAAAAAGATCTGGCGGTCGAAGACGACGGCGCGAAAGTCGTGTTCTTGGACGAGTTCAAAAACAAAGAAGGCGAACCCGCCGCATTTATCGTGCAAAAACAAGGCGGCGGCTTCCTCTACGCCTCCACCGATTTGGCATGCCTGCGCTACCGCATAGGTCGTCTGAAAGCCGACCGCCTGCTGTACGTCGTCGACCACCGCCAAGCCCTGCACTTCGAACAACTTTTCACCACTTCCCGCAAAGCAGGCTATCTGCCGGAAAATGCAAAAGCCGAGTTTATCGGCTTCGGCACCATGATGGGCAAAGACGGCAAACCGTTCAAAACGCGCAGCGGCGACACTGTAAAACTGGTTGACCTGCTGACCGAAGCCGTCGAGCGCGCCACGACTTTGGTGAAAGAGAAAAATCCCGAATTGGGCGCGGACGAAGCGGCGAAAATCGGCAAAACCGTCGGCATCGGCGCGGTCAAATACGCCGATTTGAGCAAAAACCGCACCAGCGATTATGTGTTCGACTGGGACGCCATGCTCTCGTTTGAAGGCAACACCGCCCCCTACCTGCAATACGCCTACACCCGCGTGCAAAGCGTGTTCCGCAAAGCCGGCGAATGGGACGTGGCCGCGCCCACCGTTTTGACCGAACCGCTGGAAAAACAGCTTGCCGCCGAGCTTCTGAAATTTGAAGACGTGCTGCAAAGCGTGGCGGACACGGCGTATCCGCACTACCTCGCCGCCTACCTCTACCAAACCGCCACCCTGTTCAGCCGCTTCTACGAAGCCTGCCCGATACTCAAAGCCGAAGGCGCAACCCGCAACAGCCGCCTGCAACTGGCGAAGCTCACCGGCGACACGCTGAAACAAGGCTTGGATTTGCTAGGCATTGATGTGTTGGATGTGATGTAAATCATATCTTCCCGATAACAAAGGTCGTCTGAAAACGGATTTTCAGACGACCTTTTTATCTTCTTTGCCCCTTAGGCTATACTGTCGGAAATATTTTCAATTCCGACAATTCTTTATGCCAGATTTCCTTCCCGTCCCACCTGCCGAACTGTGGCAGGCGACGCTTGAACACCTCCGCCTCTCCCTGATTGCCCTGCTTTGCGCCGTCGCGCTTGCCGTGCCGCTGGCCGTGTGGCTGGCGGACAAACGGCGTTGGGCGGAAGGCGTTTTGCAGGTAACCAATATCCTGCAAACCATTCCATCCCTCGCGCTGCTCGGTCTGCTGATTCCCTTTGTCGGCATCGGTTCGCCGCCGGTTTTGATCGCGCTAACGCTCTACGCCCTATTACCGATTTTTCAGAACACTTATCTTGGTTTGAGCCAAATCGATCCCGCCATCAAAGAAGCGCACACCGCGTTCGGCTTGTCCCGTTGGCAGGCGTTGTGGCGCATTGAATTGCCGATGGCGTTGCCTGCGATGATTTCCGGCATCCGCACCGCGTCCGTATTGATTATCGGCACGGCAACACTCGCCGCGCTCATCGGTGCGGGCGGCTTGGGCAACCTGATTTTGCTCGGCATCGACCGCAATAACATGGCGATGACGTTTACCGGCGCGCTGTTGTCCGCCCTGCTCGCCGTATTGGTCAGCGGCGGCATCGGCATACTGCAAAAGTCCAAGCACAAAATGCCGATTACCGCCGCCCTGCTTGCCATCCTTATCGCCATCGGTTTGGCACCGATTTTTCAAACGAACCAATCCGCACAAAAAATCACCATCGCAGGCAAGCTCGGCAGCGAACCCGATATCCTCATCAATATGTACAAACAGTTGATTGAAGAAAACAATCCACGCGCGCAGGTGGCGCTCAAACCCAATTTCGGTAAAACTTCATTCCTGTTCAACGCCTTAAACAGCGGCGAAATAGATATTTATCCCGAATTTACCGGCACCGTCCTCGAAAGTCTGGTCAAAGTCCCTGCCGAACAGCAAAACCACCACCTTTCCCCCGAACAGACCTACCAAACCGCCAAAGACCTGCTCGCCCGACAACACCGGCTGACCTTTCTGCCGCCGATGGCATACCAAAACACCTACGCCCTCGCCGTCAGCCAAGACTACGCCGCCGCGCACAATCTGCACAAAATATCCGACCTCAAACGCGTGCAAAACCAAATCCGCGCCGGATTTACCCTCGAATTTACCGACCGCGCCGACGGCTACAAAGGCCTGCAACAACACGGCATACAGTTTAGCCACCTCTCGACGCTCGAACCCGCCCTGCGCTACACCGCCCTGCTAAACGGCAAAATCGACCTTGTCGAAGCCTATTCCACCGACAGCGACCTCAAACAATACCGCCTCGCCGTTCTTTCAGACGACATCGCCCTTTTCCCCTCCTACCAAGGCGCGCCGCTGATGAAAACCGAGTTTGCCGAACAGCATCCCGACATCGTGAACGCATTGAACAAGCTGGCAGGCAAAATCAGCGAAGCCGAAATGACTGAAATGAACTACCGCGTGAAAGTGGGCGGAGAAAAACCGGCGGACGTAGCGCGGGATTATTTGCAGAAAAACAGTTTGATTAACGATAAGGGCAAATGATTCAGGTCGTCTGAAAAACAGTTTTCATTTTATTGAAGCGGGTTTTCAGACGACCTCCAAGTTGCAACAAGCTACCGATTAGACTATAGTGGGTCCTCGATCAACACAAACATCAAGGAAATAAACCATGAACGGTAAATTAGACCAAATCAGCGGTAATGTAAAAGAGAAAGCCGGAGAACTCTTAGACGATCCCAAACTCCAAGCAGAAGGCGTGATCCAACAAGGCATCGGCAAAGTCAAAGAAGTTGCCGCCGACATTGAGGAAAAAGCAAGCGACGTATTGAAAAAAGGCAAAGAAGAAGCAGGACATTTGGTTGACGAGGCAAAAGAAAAAGCCGAAAACCTGATTGACGACATCAAAAGCAAGTTCTAATCCATCCTTGTCTTAAACTATGTCAAAAGGCCGTTTGAAACACGATTTCAGACGGCCTTTATTTCAGGCAGCGCAGCCACCCAAAATCGCTTGTTCCCCATCATCAGACTTTCAGACGACCCCGCCGGATAAATTGGATGAATGAATCCAATGCTTTAACGGTTTTGCCGAAACCGACTCGAGATACGCATCGTTCAACCCTCAACAGGAGAAGCATCATGCCTTCCGCCAAGCTCATCCAAAAACTCAAACCCGCCCTGCAAAACCCGCTTCCGCCCGAACAAGACGGCATCTTGTTGTGCCTCGATTCCGACAACGTAACGGGCGACAACGCCAAATACATGAAAATGTACAACCGCCTCGCCCGTTGGTACGACTTCGGCGAACGCTGGATAGCCCGCCTCAGATACGGCAACAGCATCAACGAAATGCGGCGCAGCCTGATGGACGAACTGGAATGGCGGCAGGACTGTACCGCGCTCTACGTCTCCATCGGAACAGGTACCGATTTAAACCACCTGCCCGCCGACATCGACCTCTCCGCGCTGGATTTGACCGGCGCCGACCTGTCGCTCGGCATGTTGGCACGCTGTCGCGACGTATGGCGGAAAAAAGCGGCGGGCTTGGACTTGGTACACTGCAACGCCGAAGACTTACCCTTTGCCGACAATATGTTCGACGTCGTATTCCATGTGGGCGGCATCAATTTTTTCAGCGACAAACAAAAAGCCATCAACGAAATGCTGCGCGTCGCCAAGCCCGGCACCAAAATCATGATTGCAGACGAAACCACCGATTTCATCCAACAACAATACAAAAAAAGCCTATTCACGCGGAGCTACTTCCAAGACACCGACTTCGACCTGACACAAATCGAAAACTGCATCCCCGAAACCGTACAGGAAAAGAAAACGCGGCTGCTTTGGGACAACCGCTTTTACTGCATCACCTTCCGCAAACCTGCCTAAAACAGCCGCTGCGTTTGCTTTTTCAGACGGCCTCAAAATCTGAAAAGGCTACCTGAAAAATAAAAGGGGCTGACGTAGATTAGCCCTAAATTCCAAACCAATCCCGCAGGATTTGAAGCTACCGGGACGGTGTGCCGAAGTTAAACCGACATTCGCATTTTAATTTTATAGGCAACTGTCAAGTGTCACAGAAAGCTGATATAGAAAATGGCTTAAATTTGTATAATATTAAATAAAATAGGAATGTAAGGAGGTATTTTTATGTCGACAATTAAAATTGAAAACCTCAGTTTCTCATATCATGGATATGTAAAACCTATATTTGAAAATGTATCGTTTTCCTTTGAGACAAACTGGAAAATAGGGTTGATAGGAAGAAATGGAATTGGCAAATCAACGCTATTTAAGTTACTTTTAAACCAAGAAACTCATCAGGGTAAGATAATCAAGGATATTGAATTCATTAAATTTCCACCAAATATAACTGATACTTTAAAATCAGGGATTGAGTTATATAAAGAACTCATGCCAGATGGGGAAGAATGGAAATTATTTAGAGAACTTAGTTTGCTCAATGTAGATGAGAACCTTGTTTATAGGGAATTTGAAACGCTTTCTAAAGGAGAACAAACAAAAATCCTTTTAGCTATTTTGTTTACAAGAGAAGATGGTTTTTTACTTATTGATGAGCCGACAAACCATTTAGATATGCACGGCAGAAAAATTGTAAGTGAATATCTGAAAAGTAAAAAAGGATTTTTGCTCATATCTCATGATAGAGATTTTTTAGACGGCTGCATCAATCATGTTATTTCTATCAACAGGAATTCTATTGATGTTCAATCAGGAAATTTTACATCATGGTATGAAAACAAATTGATGAAAGACCAATTTGAAATCAGTAAAAACGAGAAATTAAGAAAAGATATTAAACGATTAAAAGAAGCTGCAAGACAATGTCAAATTTGGTCTGATAAAATTGAAAATACTAAAAATGGTGTGAAAATATCAGGCGTAAAACCGGACAAAGGATATATAGGTCATAAGTCAGCCAAGATGATGAAAAGATCTAAGAATTTGGAGAATAGACAAAATAAGGCAATAGAAGAAAAACAGAATTTACTAAAAGATATTGAAACAAAGGAAAATCTATTATTGCATCCGTTACATC
Organism: Neisseria lactamica; assembly: GCA_001067655.1. GTDB lineage: Bacteria > Pseudomonadota > Gammaproteobacteria > Burkholderiales > Neisseriaceae > Neisseria > Neisseria lactamica_B. Next base: position 8,105 of record JUNU01000181.1, on the reverse strand, counting down.
ATCGCAAAAATCCTCTAATATCGGTTAGTGATTTATCATCATACTATGGAGAAAAACAGATATTAAGTAACGTGAGCTTTGAAATAAAACAAGGCGATATAGTAGCTATATATGGTAGTAATGGAAGTGGAAAATCAACCTTGATTAAAATTTTATTAGGTCTAAATCATGAGTATACAGGTGAGATAAAATTAGCAAGTAATTTGAAAATATCGTATCTTCCTCAAGATACATCTGATTTAACAGGTAGCCTAAATGAGTATATTCATAAACAAGATGTTGATGAAACATTGTGTAAAACAATTCTTAGAAAATTGGATTTTTCAAGAGAATTATTTGAAATGGATATGAAGAATTATAGTGATGGACAAAAAAAGAAAGTTTTAATTGCCGTAAGTTTGTCAAAGCCGGCTCATTTATTTGTTTGGGACGAACCATTAAATTATATAGATGTAATATCCAGAATACAGATTGAGGAAATCATAAGGGAAGCAAAGCCTACACTTATATTTGTGGAACACGATAAGCGATTTGTAGAAAATGTAGTCAATAAAATCATACAATTATAAATGAAATAAATAATTAAAGTTTAGAAAAAGACTAACACGGAAACAGTAAATCAAAAAAGGTTTACTGTTTTTTTCTTTGCCAAAAAACAGAAAGAAAGGAAAACAGAAAATGAAAAACATAGATGAAAAAATTTTAATGGCAGAAGAAGAAATCAAGCAGTTACAAAACAAAAAGCCATCAACGAAATGCTGCGCGTTGCCAAGCCCGGCACCAAAATCATGATTGCAGACGAAACCACCGACTTCATCCAACAACAATACAAAAAAGCCTGTTCACGCGGAACTACTTCCAAGACACCGATTTCGACCTGACACAAATCGAAAACTGCATTCCCGAAACCGTTCAGGAAAAGAAAACGCGGCTGCTTTGGGACAACCGCTTTTACTGCATTACTTTCCGCAAACCTGTTTGAAACAGCCGCCGCATTTGCTTTTTCAGACGACCTTAACATCTGAAAAACGCCATAAACGTAATCGAAAAGAAAATATGTCAAACCATCAAAATCGGAGCAAAATATGAACATTCCCTTTGCAGCGGCCGCCCTGCTGTTGGCCGTGGCATTTTTTGCCCATCTTTTTGTCGGCACCCGCGAAACCTTAAGTCAAAAACCCGATGAAGAAAACACTACGCAACAGGGTATGCGCAACTGGATGCAGGCTGTGTGCGCCTTTCAGTTGGTCAGCATAGATTTACTGCTGCTTGCCGCCATAGCCTGCCTGCTTGCGTTTACACGGGTTTTCGACGGCATGGAAGCCGCCTCCGCCCGTTTTGTTGCCGCTTATCTGGGCCTATGGTGCGCCGCGTGGCTGATACAACTTAAAATGGCCGGTGCGCGCGGCAAAACTTATTTCCTGCTCGGCCAATGGATATTGTTTTTACTGTGCGCCCTGCTGATGCTGTGGGGCGCATACTGAAAAAACAGCGCCTGCCCAGGCAGGGCGGATAGCGCTTAAGACCGTTTAAAAGTGCAGGCTGCTTTTAAAGGCCGTCTGAAAGCCCAAAAAGCAGCCTTACACTTTTCAGACGGCCTCAATAGGCACGCTAGACTAACCAACCCCAACATTCTTAATCACTTGACAGTTTTGTTGGCCCCTGCCGGAATCTACGTTTACAGATTCCAATCCGCTATACTATAAGCTTTTCCTTAACACACACATCACAGTATGAGTACCAAAAAATTTCCCGTCCCCCTCAGCTATTTCAGCATGCCGTTGGGGCTTTTCGCGCTCGGTTTGTCTTGGCGTTACGGCGCGCGTATCGGGCTTTTACCGAATTGGGCTGCGGAAACGTTGTTAGCCGCTGCCTTTGTGCTTTGGCTGCTGCTGGTTATTGCCTACATCATCAAAATCCGTTTTTTCCGCCCCGAATTTCTGCAGGATTTGCAGGATTTGGTGCAATGCTGTTTCATCAGCGCGATTCCGATTACCACGATGCTGGCAGGTTTGGCAGCCTTACCCTACCAAACGCTACCGGCAAAAGTATTGATTTTGCTGGGAACGGCGGGACAGTTGGCATTTGCCATGTACCGTGCAGGCGGCTTGTGGCGCGGCGTTCATACCCTTGATGCCACCACGCCGATTGTGTACCTACCCACCGTTGCCACCAATTTTGTCAGCGCGACCGCAATGGCGGCATTGGGTTTGCCCGATTACGCTTGGCTGTTTTTGGGCGCGGGGCTGTTTTCATGGCTTAGCTTGGAAGCCGCCATATTGAGCCGTTTGCGCACCGGCACACCCGTCAACGCCCCTATGCGCGGTATTGTCGGCATTCAACTTGCGCCCGCTTTTGTCGGCTGTGGCACCTATTTTGCCGTATCGGGCGGACACATTGATGCCTTCGCGCTGCTTTTAATCGGCTACGGCTGCCTGCAATTCCTGCTGCTGCGCCTTCTGCCTTGGATGCTGGAGAAAGGATTCAGCCCCAGCTTTTGGGGTTTCTCGTTCGGTTTGGCGGCAATGACGGGCTACGGTTTTCATTTGATCGCCGAACAGCGTTTACTGTTTTTAGGCTATTTTCTCGCCACCGCAGGCTCCGGCTTGGTGATGTTGCTATTGCTGGCGACTTTGAATTTGGCGAGACAGGGACGGTTGTTGGTGAAATGAAAAATCGTGCGGCTTAAAGGCGTGATAAAACGGATATGGATATGAATACGGTTTCAGGTCGTCTGAAAGCCAAAAGCAGCCTGCACTTTGAAAACAAGGTGCAGGCTGCTTGGGGTAATGTGCCGTTTATCAATCCAGCTTCACGATTTCTCCGTCTTCCGGAACGTTCACACGGCTTTCAATGCCTTGACCGCGTATAAATTTACGCATATCGGCGCGGCTGACGGCGGTATGATTCACGGTATCCATGTGTACGGTGATGATTTTGGCTTTAGGCATGACTTGGCTGGCTTTTAATACATCAGCCGTCCCCATAATAATGCCGTCTGAAATACCTGAAATCAGCGCGTAGCCCGTATTCATAATCAGATAATCGGGTTTGTAGCGGTTCAATGCTTTGTTTACATCTGCCGTCCACACAGTATCACCCATAATATAAGCGGTTTTGTGTCCGCCGCTTTGGAATACCACACCCATTGCATCGCCTAAGATTTCGGCTAGCTGCGGGTTGGCATACATGGCTTCTGTACCATGTACGCCGCCGGTTTTGCTGATAGTTACACCGTTGAAGACAGTGCTGCCGTTCAACACGCGTACATCAGTAAAGCCTTGGCTGCGGATTTTTGCCGCGTCGGCTTGGTGCTGCACATATACGGGCAGGTTCTTCGGAATGGAACGTGCGGCGGTTTCGTCCCAATGGTCTTCGTGAGTATGGGTAACGATAACTGCATCCACACCGTCCAAAATTTTATTCACGCTCATCGGCAGTCCGACCAGCGGCATTTTGGCTTGGTTATTGAACGTGCCGGCAAAGCCGTTCATGGAATGCTTGGGGGCGAAAAACGGGTCAATCAAAAACGTCTGCCCCGCATATTCGACTTTGGCGGTAGCGTTACGGATATGTTGGTATGAATCGTCTGCCCAAGCGGAAAAGGCTGTCGCGCCCAAAACAGTGGCAAGAATAAATTGCTTGGATTTCATGATGTTGCTCCTTAAAAAATCATGGAGCGTATTTTAAGCAGCAGGTGTATCGGCTAAAATAGGCAATATTGCCAACAAACGCAAGGATAGTGCCAAAATGTCGTCTGAAAACGAGCGTAACGAGTTTCGCCAAAATCAAACTGTTCCCAAAATCGTGCTATATGCTCAATCGGGCATGAATGATTTTGTCTTCAACATTCCCTTTTCTGTTTTTCAGACGACCTATCGGGACAATCCACTCTTTGATCTGAAAATCTGTTCCGATGATAGCAAAGACGTTATCACGGCACTGGGCGCAAGCATTCCCGTACACGGCGGCTTGGATTTGACGGAAGAAGCCGACATCATCGTCATCGCAGGCTGGCGCAATATTGAAGAAGCCCCGACACCCGAGTTGAGCGCACATTTACAGAAAGCAGTACAACGTGGTGCACATATCACCGCCCTATGTTACGGCACTTACGCCCTTGCCTACACAGGACTTTTAGACGGCAGAACCGCCGCCACCCACTGGCTTGCCGAAGACGACTTTGTCCGCCGTTTCCCTAAAATTCATCTGGATACCAACCGCCTATATGCGGAAGACGGCAACTTTTTAACCTCGGCAGGTGCGGCGGGCGGGCTGGATTGCTGCCTGTACCTCATCCGCAAAATCCACGGTGCAACCGTTGCCAACGACCTTGCCCGTACCTTGGTTGCGGCACCACACCGCGAAGGCGGGCAGGCACAGTTTATCCACCGACCTGTCGAACGTCGTACCGCCGATGACAAAATCAATCACTTATTGGACGAACTGCGCCAAAACCTTGCGACCCCATACCGCTTGGACGATTTGGCAAAAAAATTAGCCGTTTCCCGCCGAACCTTTATCCGCCATTTTTCTCAAGCCACAGGCATGAATTTCGGTGAGTGGCTTACAACAGAGCGGCTATGGCAGGTACAGGATTTGTTGGAAAATACGGATTTGCCGATAGAACGCATCGCCGAACAAAGCGGCTTCGGCAGCGCGTCAAACCTACGTTTGCAGTTCAAAGCCAAGTTTAAAATCAATCCGAATGCCTGGCGGAAAGTATTTGGCAGATAGCTCGCGTTAGTCAATCCAAAACACCTGAGTGCAGGCTGCTTTGGAGGTCGTCTGAAAACCCAAAAAGCAGCCTGCACTTTTCAGACGACCTACCAAAGTTTTCGGAACATGAGCCGCGCCGTTTTGTCGAAGTTACAAAGGATATTTATGATACAGCCTGAACATACTCCCTTAATCGAATTCAAAAACGTCAGCAAACGTTACGACAACCACACCGCCGTGAACGAACTGAACCTCACCATTTACCAAGGCGAGTTTTTCGTGTTGGTGGGCGGTTCGGGCAGCGGCAAATCGACCACGCTGCGCATGATTAACGCGCTGACCGAGCCGACCGACGGCGATGTTTATTTCAACGGCAGGCGTATCAAAGATTACGACATTCGAGGGCTGCGTCACCGCATCGGTTACGTGCTGCAACAAATCGCCCTGTTCCCCACCATGACCGTGCGGCAGAACATCGAGCTGATGCCCGACATTTTGGGCTGGGACAAACCGAAGCGCACATCGCGCGTGAACGAACTGCTCGAGCTGGTCGGCATGCCGCCCGAAACCTACCTAAACCGCTATCCGCACGAACTCTCCGGCGGCGAACAGCAGCGCATCGGCATTCTGCGCGCCATCGCCGCCAAACCCGACATCTTGTTGATGGACGAACCCTTCTCCGCCCTCGACCCGCTCGCCCGCGCTTCCCTTCAGGAAACGGTTTCCCTGATTCACAAAAAACTCGGTACCACCATCGTTTTCGTTACCCACGACATGAACGAAGCCGCCAAACTCGCCTGCCGCATCGGCGTGATGCAACAAGGCAGGCTGGTGCAGGTCGATAAGCCTCAGGATATTCAAAACCATCCGGCGGATGATTATGTGCGCTCCCTGTTCGGTGCGGCGCAGCCAGAAAACACCGCCTCCGCCGACGAAGTCATCAACCTTTACCGCCGTCTGGACTCGGACGGCAAAGCGCGAGTAAGGGAACACTGGGCAAAAGAAGAAAACAAAGAAAAATAGAAAAAGGGTCGTCTGAAAACGTCAAAATAGTTTGAGGCAGCTTGCGATATTTGTTTGAACGCTGCCGAAGCGTCGTTTTCAGACGACCTTTTCCCAATCCGTATCCCGATATTGTTATAATCCGAGCTGTCCGGACAACCACCGATTTATATCCATATGAACACCTTCATCCTCCACGACACACGCCCTTATCCGCAGACTCCGGTTAAAAACCATTTACTGATAAACGCCTCACTGCTCGCACACGGCACGACCGCCGCAACCCGCAAGATTGCCGTGGGGCAGTTGCAAACCGAAATCCGCAGCCAGCTTCATCAAAACTACTACGTCAACTTGTCCGTCGCCATGACCATGGCGCCCGATGTAGAGACTTACAACGCGCTGATGCAGAGCATCAATCAAGTGTTATCCGCCGAAAACGACGACGAAGCCCAATGGTTTGCCCTGCCCGTCGTCATCGTCGCCGGCTGCAAACAGGAGCGATCGCTGTCCCTGACGCTGCCTACCGAGGCACTGACCGCCTGCCTGTCCAACTATCCCCACTTGCGCGCTTTAACGCAAAACACCCAATGGCTGCCCTTCCTCGCCCATTCAGACGACCTAAGCGGTATCACGCCCGAACAATGGTGGAACGCGAAACAAAACAGCGAATCCGCCGCCGCGTTCCTGCAAACCTTTGAAGACAAACCGCTGATCTGCCCCGAAGGACAGTCCGTCCACGTCGTTTACGCGCTGGGCTACGGAGACAAAAACCTGCAAACCGCCTTGGGCGTCAACCTGCAACAGGCAGGCCTGCCGCTGATGCAGGTTTGGCAGGAAAGCCTTGCCGCCGCCGGCGTTACCCTCTTCACCAATCCGCTGTCCCCGAACACCCCGCTCCAAGCCCTGACCGACGGCAGCCACACCCGTCAGCGCATGGCGATGGACGTATTCGCCACCAACGCCATCCGCGCCATCCGTATGCAGAGTCCGCGCGTCGGCGTCGTCATCGCCGCAAGGGCGGGCGGGCAGATTCTGTTCGGCTTCAACGCGACTGACAGCGCGTTTGAAGTCGTCCCGCAAGTATTCGTGTGGAACCTTTCGTCTTCCGACAACATCGCCGTCATCCAACACAACTTCCTCGACCTGATGGCGGAATGCCGCGTCGAGCATATCCGCATCCTGCACGACGTTTTGCCGGAAAATGCCGACCTGCCGACCTACGCGCAGTCCCTGTCCCTGGACGGACACAATCCATTCTTCTCCGAACACGCCTAAACCGCCTATGAAAAACCATTCCGTACTCTTCGTCTGCCTCGGCAACATCTGCCGCTCACCCATGGCAGAATACGTCCTGCGCCACCGCGCCCGCGAAGCAGGCGTAGCCCACCGCGTCCGCACCGACAGCGCAGGCACATCCGGCTGGCACGACGGCGAAAACATGCACCAAGGCACGCGCAAAACCCTCGCCGCCCACGGCATCGACCATCAAGGTTTTACCAGCAGCAAAGTGCGTTCCGAAGATTTCGATGAATTCGACTTCATCATCGCCATGGACGACAACAACCTTGCCGAACTGGAAAAAATGTTCGGCAAACACCCTGACAAAATCTTCAAACTCATCGACCTCATCCCCGAAAGCGGCTACCGCCACGTCCCCGACCCGTGGTACACCGGCGACTTTGACGAAACCTTCCGACTTGTGGACGCAGGCAGCGTCGCGTTGCTGAAAAAGCTGGGTTTGGTTTGAATCGGTTGACAGCGTTTAAAGTTGAACGCAACGCAGCAAAAAAGGTCGTCTGAAACCTCAAATTTGAGTTTCAGACGACCTTTTGTTCTATCTTTATCTATCCGGATTATGAGGGCTGTCCAATTTTCCTGACCTTCTTAGCATGCAAACACGCAATAATAACCAAACAGGAGACAACGAAATATACACCCGAAACAAACATAAACAGCATAGACATCAAGCCTTGCCCCATATCACCGCAGCAAAGCGGCGTCGAATTGCTCCAATACAAAAACAGATAGGCGCCATTAAGAATCGATGTCGCCCAAAGAGAGGCAGGCATATATCGCTTGAAATAAAGATAAGGCAGGCATAGAAAAAATTGCACCAACAGACCAAACCCGGCAACCTCAAGCGCCTCCTTCGGTTCATTCGCCCCTAAATCAAAATATTGCGCCCAAGCATAAGACCATAAGGTCATAACGATGACAATCGCAACAGCCGCGCTCAACAAAGAAAAAAACCGCTGTTGCTTGTTTTGAAATTGAAAAAACACGATACGTCCAAACCTCCTCAAAGCGGCACTTTCAAGCCCATTGATATTATAGTGGATTAACTTTAAATCAGGACAAGGCGACGAAGCCGCAGACAGTAC
>JUNU01000180.1 GCA_001067655.1 Neisseria lactamica | reverse complement strand
GTGACCAATGGTGCCAACGTTTACGTGCGGTTTGCTACGTTCAAATTTTTCCTTTGCCATGGCAAATTTCCTATCTTTAAAATACTGAGAAAATGGTATTTGGTGCCCATGGGCAGATTTGAACTGCCGGCCTCTCCCTTACCAAGGGAGTGCTCTACCCCTGAGCTACATGGGCCAATAGACTATTGGAGCGGGTGAAGGGAATCGAACCCTCACCGTAAGCTTGGAAGGCTTCTGCTCTACCATTGAGCTACACCCGCAGACTTACTGCATCAATGCTCCAACACATTGGAATTTGGTGGTGGGAGAAGGATTCGAACCTTCGAAGCTCTCGCAACAGATTTACAGTCTGCCCCCTTTGACCGCTCGGGAATCCCACCAAAAGAGAACGCAAGTTTATTCGTGACTCAGATTTTCGTCAAGTTCTTTTTTAATTTTGTTTTCTTAAAATCACTCAATTTATTGCTTTAAAAAAGAATTTATTTGAACTGAATGATTTTTTCGTATTTTGCCATCAGCTCTTCGTGCGTTTCCGGATGCTCTTCATCAATCAGGATGCAGTCCACGGGGCATACCTGCTGACATTGCGGCTCATCGTAATGGCCTACGCACTGCGTACACAAATTAGGGTTGATTTCGTAAATTTCCTCGCCTTGCGAGATGGCGTCATTGGGGCACTCCGGCTCGCAAACGTCACAGTTAATGCACTCATCTGTAATAAAGAGCGACATTTCTTTTCCTTTTTCATTTAAATTATCAAAACCGATTGGGCGCGGATTATAGCACAAACGCGTCAAAAACAATCCGTTTAGGCGAATGTTTACACCCTGGTAATGATTCTCAAATCTCTTACTATTCAGCTACTTGGACAAACTGCAAGAGCACAAAACTGCTCTTACCCGCCCGTCCTTCGCGATAAGGCTCCAGCCACTCGGGGAAATCGGGCAGCTCCCCTGCTTCAATATAGACCATTGCCCCGTTTTTCAAGCTGTTTTTCAAAGAAGCAAACAAATTTTCCCAACCCTGCCACGCAAACGGCGGATCCAAAAAGACCACATCAAACTTTTCAGACGACCTCTGCAAATACGCAAGGCCATCGGTATTGAGGATTTCCAGTTTATCCAAACCCAATGCTCTGGCGTTTTGCCGCAGCATATCGGCAGTTTTGCGATTATTATCTGCCAGCACCACCCTCTTCGCGTTACGGGACGCGGCTTCAAATCCCAACGCGCCGCTTCCGGCAAACAAATCCAACGCATTCAGACCGGTCAAATCCTGACCCAGCCAATTAAAAAGTTTTTCGCGGACACTGTCAGGCGTCGGCCGCAGACCGTCCGCATCTGCAAAAACCAGTTTCCGTCCCCTGCATTGCCCGCCGATGATGCGGACTTGATTTGAATGTTTGCTGTGTTTGCTCATAATTAAAACAAATCGTCCGACAGTTTCAGACGACCTCTAAAGAATGACAAAGCAGCCATTATACCGCAGCGTTTTTTCATTTAAGGCCGCATGAAAACAAATCGGCGCATCGTGAAATTTTATTTTTTATGATGCTAAACTTACAAAATTTTATAAATCATAAAATATTTTCTCAAATAAAAAGGTCGCTTACGTCCGCCATTAGAACTTTCCCACCGCTTTTTCAGTCTATTGGTCATAATACGTAATGAAAATATGGATGGCTGACAATGCCGCTTTGGAAAATTATTTTGGGTGTTTATATCGGCGGCGTGATTGCCTTCACCGCCCACGCCCATTTCTTTGACGAATATTACCGCCACTTGGGATTGATTCCGAACTTGGGGCGCGGTCTGCTTTGGTTCGTCTTTTGCCTGCCCTTGATCGGCAAAACCGTTGCTCTGATAGTCAGTTTATTCTTTCTTGCCACACTGGTTTTTGCAAGGCGTTAAATCCTTTCTTAATAAGACTGAAAAGGTCGTCTGAAAATTTTTCAGACGACCTTTTCATTTTGAATTTGACGACATGAAATACTGAACTATGTTTCACCATGTAAAGTGCATTTTAAACTTAAACTAGATAAATTACATTTACTTATTTATAATGAGTATCTCTCTGTGAAATATTTATATAAGGTTATTATCATGTCAGACCTGAATCTCAGTAACAGTATATTCCAAGGTTACAACGACAAACATGGTTTAATGATTTGTGGGTATGAATGGGGTTGGAGTAAAGCCGATGAGGCTGCTTATGTAGCAGGTGAATACAAACTCCCTGAAAACAAAATCGACCATACATTTGCCAATAAATCCCTCTATTTCGGAGAGCAGGCAAAAAAGTGGCGTTACGACTATACGATAAAAAATTGGTTTGAAATGTGGGGACACCCCTTAGACGAAAATGGATTGGGCGGTGCATTTGAAAAATCCCTGGTTCAAACCAACTGGGCAGCTACTCAGGGTAACAAAATTGACAATCCAAACAAATTTCTCCAGCCCGAACACGTCGATAATTTTCTCTACCACATTGAGAAACTACGCCCAAAATTGATTCTCTTCATGGGAAGCAACCTGACAAATTATCTTAATCGCGCAAATGTATTGCCGCGCTTCGAGCAGCTTGTCGGAAAACAAACTCAACCGCTACGAGTAGTACAAAAAGATTTTAGCGGTACACGTTTCAAAATCAGATTCCAATCGTTTGAAAATTGCGAAGTCGTCTGCCTGCCCCACCCTAGTGCCAGTCGTGGTTTGTCGCATGAATATATCGCTTTGTTTGAGCCGGAAATGAATCGGATTTTATCCGACTTTAAAACAACACGCGGATTCAAATAAACCAATCACAGAAAAGCAAAGGTCGTCTGAAAATTTTTCAGACGACCTTTGCTCTTTCAAACCAACCTAATCTCACTCTTTCGGTGCAGGCGGTTCAATTTGCTCTTTCCAGCCGCATTCTTTTTGCGGGCAGACTTTTTCTACGCCCCAGCGTTTGGTGGTTTTGATGGTCAAGACCGGCCAATGGCAGTTCGGGCATTCTTCGGCGACGGGCGGGTTCCAAGTGGCGTAGTTGCAGTCGGGATAGGTGCTGCAACTGTAAAACAGTTTGCCGTAGCGGGATTTGCGCTCGACAAGGTTGCCTTTTTTGCATTGCGGGCATTGGACACCGGTATCTTTGGGTTTTTCCAGCGGCTCGACGTGTTTGCATTTGGGGTAGTTGGCGCAGCCGATGAATTTGCTGCCGGTGCGGCTGTATTTGTACACCAGCCGTCCGCCGCATTTGGGGCATTCGCGTCCGTCGAGTTCGGCTTGCTCGGCTTCCGCTTTGGCGATGCGCTCGGCGGCTTCTTCGGCGGTTTCGTTGACGTTGCGCGTGTAGCTGCACTCGGGATAGCCGGCGCAGGCGACGAAGCGGCCCATTTTGCCGAACTTGATTTGCAGTTTGTGTTCGCCGCATTTCGGGCAGGTTTCGTCGAGTTCCTGTGTGGTGAATTTGGCGCGTTCGATGCCTTCTTTTTCTTCCACTTGCTTGATGAACGGTTTCCAGAATTTGTCCATCACGGGAATCCAGCGGCGTTTGCCGTCGGCGATTTCGTCGAGCTGGTCTTCAAGTTTCGCGGTAAAGTGGTAGTCGACGTATTGGGCAAAGTGTTCAGTCAGGAATTTATTGACGATGTCGCCTGTGTCGGTGGGCATGAAGCGTTTTTGCTCAAGAGTAACGTATTCGCGGTCTTTGAGCGTGGAGATGATGCTGGCGTAGGTCGAGGGGCGGCCGATGCCGTATTCTTCGAGGGCTTTAACCAGCGTGGCTTCGTTGTAGCGCGGCGGCGGGGTGGTGAAGTGTTGCTCGCCGTAGAGTTTGTCCACGGGCAATTTGTCGCCTTCGCTCATTTCGGGCAGTTTTTTGCTGTCTTCGCCTTCTTCATCGTCGCTGCTTTCTTCGTAAACGCTGAGGAAGCCTGCGAAGGTTTGCACTTGTCCGGTTACGCGGAATACGCCTTTGCCGACGGTAATATCGACGGTGGTTTGGTCGAATTTGGCGGGCGTCATCTGACAGGCGACGGTGCGCTGCCAAATCATTTGATAGAGTTTGAACTGGTCTGCGCTCAGGAAGGGTTTGACGCTTTCGGGCGTGCGGTACACGGAAGTCGGACGGATGGCTTCGTGCGCTTCTTGGGCATTTTTGGATTTGGTTTTGTATTGTTTGGCGGCACTCGGCAGATATTCTTTGCCGATTTTGTTTTCGATGTAATGGCGGATTTCGGTTAACGCTTCATCGGCTAAATTCACGCTGTCGGTACGCATATAGGTAATCAGACCGATGGCGCCCTGCCCTACGTCTATACCTTCGTAAAGCTGCTGGGCGGTACGCATGGTGCGGTCGGTAGTGAAACCGAGTTTGCGTACGGCATCCTGCTGCATGGTGGATGTTGTGAACGGCGCGGCGGGGTTGCGGCTGCGCTTTTTCTTTTCGATGGCGGTAACGACAGCCTCTTTGCCTTCGAGTTCTTTCAGCACGTCGGCTTGCGCGGCTTCGTTCGGCAGGTCGAATTGTTCGAGTTTCGCGCCGTTGTATTGGGCAAGTTTGGCAGTAAACTTGCTGCGGCCTTTGTGGCTGTCGAGATGCACCGTCCAATATTCCTGCGCTTCAAACGCGCGGATTTCGTTTTCGCGTTCGCAAATCAGACGCAGGGCGGGACTTTGCACACGGCCCGCGCTCAAACCGCGGCGGATTTTTTTCCACAACAATGGCGAGAGATTGAAACCGACCAGATAGTCCAAAGCTCGGCGGGCTTGTTGCGCATCAACCAAGTCCATTTCGATTTCGCGCGGGTTGGCGACGGCGTCGAGCACGGCATTTTTGGTGATTTCGTGGAACACGACACGCTGCGGCTTGATGTTTTTCAGGCCGCGTTTGGATTTGAGGATTTCAAAAAGATGCCAGGAAATCGCTTCGCCTTCCCTATCCGGGTCGGTTGCGAGGTAGATGTTTTCGGCTTCTTTGGCTCCCGCGACAATCGCATCGACGTGTTTGGCGTTGCGTTTGATCAGCTCGTATTTCATGGCGAAGTCGTGTTCGGGATCGACGGCACCGTTTTTGGGGACGAGGTCGCGGACGTGGCCGTAGGAGGCCAGAATTTCGAAATCGCCGCCAAGGTATTTTTTCAGGGTTTTGGCTTTGGACGGTGATTCGACGATTAAGAGGTTTTTCGCCATTGTTTGTTCTCTTTTAATGTATTGGATGATGCGTTTCAGACGACCTTTCTGAACAAGCTGCGTCAAAAGGTCGTCTGAAAAGGTTTAATGCATGGTCGCTTTGCCGTTGAGCGCGCCCATCAGGTCATCGCCGATTAAGACGGGCAATTCGCTTTTGTGCGCCCACAACAAGAGCAACACCAGCACTTTCGCCGTATCGAGCGTGATTTCTTCGGGCGGGATGTGCATCAGGGCGTGGATGACGATTTCGCGCTGCTCGTAAGTGATGGCGCGTTCGGCAACCAGATACTGCATCAGCCCCATGACTTCCTGCGGCAGGTTTTCCACTTCCTCGTTGCAATACACGCGCAGGGCATGGCTGTCGAACGGCGCAGCGGCGAATTCGGACGTGTTGAACAACACTTCCATCATCATCAGCGTATTGCCGATTTCCGTTACGTCAAAACCCGCATCTTCCAACAGGCGGCCCAAATCCTCCGGCGGCGGGCAGTTGTCGAAATCTTGGAAGTGTTCGATGAGATAGGCGATGACTTCTGTCATGCTGGTTCCTTAATGAATGAATCAATTATGCTTTTATGCGCTGATAGCGTCCGCCCGGCAAGGCGGCGACGATGCCGTCGAGTTCGTATTCCAGCAGTCGGGCGTAAACGTCTGCCGCCGCCCATGCGGTTTGCTGCGCCAATATATCGGGATGCACGGGGTCGTAACCCATGGCGTCCAGCAGCTCGTCTTCCGCTGTCGGCGCGGCAACCATATTGGCTGGCGCCGAATGTTTTCGGACATGAAGGTCGTCTGAAAATGGTAAAACAGGTTCAGACGACGTCTCTCTGACGGCAGTGCGTTTTTCCGTTTTTTTGTTTTTCTTATTTATAGAATATGATGGAACTGCCGCATTTTGCAATAGCCCCGGACATTCGTGAAGGATGTCGTCCAAACATTCCACCAATTTCGCGCCGTCTTTAATCAGCTTATGACAGCCTTTGCTGTGCGGATTGTCTATCGAACCGGGCACCGCCATCACCTCCCGCCCCATCTCCGCCGCCAGCTTGGCGGTAATCAGCGAACCGGATTCCAATGCGGCCTCGACCACCAGCGTAACCTGCGACAACGCGGCGATCAGGCGGTTGCGGCGCGGGAAGTTGCCCGCAAACGGGCGCGTATCCAAAGGAAACTCGCTGACAATCAATCCTTTTTCAGCAATTTCATAGGCAAGGTTTTTATTGGACGGCGGGTAAATGCGGTCTATGCCCGTCCCCCATACGGCGATGGTGCCGCCGCCTGCCTGCAATGCGCCTTGGTGGGCAGCGGTGTCAATACCCGAAGCCATGCCCGACACGACGGGAATATCCTTTTCGCTCAACGCCCTGCCGAAATCTTTGGCAATCCGCATCGCCTGCGGCGTGGCATGACGGCTGCCGACAATGGCGGCGGAAGGTTTGTGCAGCAGTTGCACGTTACCGCGTAAGAACAAAACCGGCGGCGCGGTAATGCCCTGCGTCAGCATTTCGGGAAAATCATCATCTTGCAGCAGCAACAAACGGCAGCCGTCCTGCTTTTCCCATTGCAACGCCGCCTCCGCAGCCTTTTGCGCCAACGCCCGTTTTTCGCCGTTGCGCCAAGATTCGGCTGCCTGCTTGTGGCGCACTATTGTGGCGATTTGCTCCGCAGGAGCATCCAGCGCAGCTTTCGCGCTGCCGAAACGTTGCAGCAGGAGCAAGAAGCCCTCCGCGCCGACATAAGGCGTAAACGCCAGTTGCAGCCAGGCAAGGCGGTCGTTTTCCGTCATCAATTGTGTCCCCTTGGTGTTTTCAGACGACCTTTGTTCGGGAGGTCGTCTGAAAACGGATAAATGTCAGTATTTAACGATAAAGCCGGCGAACTTTAAACCGATACGGCGTTCCCGCACCTGATTCCGGTTTCGTACCTGTTCACCGTCATGCGGATGCTGCCAAACAGCCAGCAGCCCGTTAGTAACTTTTGTAATATTTTTATATTCTACACGATACGGTAGAAATGTCCGTTATAGTGGATTAAATTTAAATCAGGACAAGGCGACGAAGCCGCAGACAGT
>JUNU01000179.1 GCA_001067655.1 Neisseria lactamica | reverse complement strand
TCTGTACTGTCTGCAGCTTCGTTGCCTTGTCCTGATTTTTGTTAATCCACTATAATGATTGCAGTGCTTAATAACCCGATTCAACGGCAATCTTGCCTTCGCGCAAACACTTTCATGTTTCGTAAACATCAGTCTGACGGCTTGCCTATTGGTTATTCTTAATATTTCGCAAAGACGCCAAAAAGAAAACCCGTCGGATAATCGACGGGTTTTCATATGGTGGCGGAGTAAGAGGGATTCGAACCCTCGATGCAGGTTGACCCCACATGCTTCCTTAGCAGGGAAGTGCCTTCAGCCTCTCAGCCATTACTCCTAAGGAAGTGCGTAATATACTGGTTTGGCTCGGACGTGTCAAGCCGAGCCTGAGTGTATTTTTTAACCGTATGAAATCATTTGTATAAAATATAAAGAAATGTGAAATTGTAGCCCGTATGCGGCGACTGGTACAATTCATGCTTGGTTTCAGGATGTGATGAAAATGAATGATTTGATTGTATTGAACAAGCCTTATGGCGTGATTTGCCAGTTTTCGGCGCATGAAAAGTATGAGTGTTTGAAAGATTATGTGTCGCTGCCGGACTTTTATCCGGCGGGACGTTTGGATACGGACAGTGAGGGTTTACTGTTGCTGACGAACGACGGGCGTTTGCAGGCGCGGATTGCGGATCCTAAGTTTAAACTGGAGAAAACTTATTGGGCACAGGTGGAAGGTTCGCCCGACGAAGCGAAGCTGGATATGCTGCGGCGCGGGGTGGATTTGGGGGATTTTGTCACGCGTCCGGCAAAGGTTCGCGTGTTGGAAGCGGGCGAAGCGGATGTTTTGTGGCCGCGTGTGCCGCCTATCCGCGTGCGCAAATCCGTGCCTGATTTTTGGGTAGAGATTCGGATTTCGGAAGGGAAAAACCGTCAGGTCAGGCGGATGACGGCTAAGGCAGGCTTTCCGTGTCTGCGTTTGGTCAGGGTGGCGATAGGTCGTCTGAATCTATTCGATTTGGGCTTGGCGCTTGGTCAATGGACGTTTGCGCCGCATAAGCCTTGATGAATGGCTGCCTATTAAATTGATTGGCTGATAACGAAAAAGTCGTCTGAAAACCCTGCAATACGGTTTTCAGACGATCTTTGTTATTGGATATTAATGATGCGTATGACCGATTTGGAAGGTCATGGTGGTGTAGTTCGCCTGTTTTTGGCACACGCTTTGATCGGGGAAATCGGCTTTGTGTTCTACGCTGGCTTTCCAGAAACCTTGGCGCAGGGGAATGATGCTGACTTCGCCTTTGTCGTCCGTAGTGTCGGAGAAGGCTTGGGCTTCGGTTTTGTGGGTTTTGCTACGGTCGCTGGTGTCGAAACCGTCAAATGTGGCGGTAACGGTGGCGTTGGGCAGCGGCTCGCCATTGAAAAGGACGCGGACTTTGAAGCGTTCGCCGACGTGGACGTTGGCGGGATTATCCAGCGGAACGATTTCTAAATGTTGTCCGACTTGCTTGGTGATGACGGCGGTGTCTGCGCTTTCGTGTCCAACGTTGACGATGTTTTTACCGAACATTCGGGTTTGTTCGCAATAGCTGGCATCAGGCATTTCTTTGATGCTCGCCTGTTTCCAGCCTGCGCTGTTTTTAGACCAGAAGGTCGGCTGGTATTCGGCGGTAACGAGGTAGCTGCCGTCTTTAACCGGCTGTTTGCTGCGGTATTGGTAGTTAAACGTCCCTTTTTGAATCAGATTTTCTTTGCCTTTTTCGGTAACGAGCTGCATGGGTTTGCTGAAAATGTGCAGGCGGTCTTTGGCGATGGGTTCGAGTTCGGGGAACTCGCCGTAGCCCAACTCGGCTTGCAGATATTCGCCGCCGTGCGTATGGGCGGTTTCGACCCAAACGCGGTGTGCTTGGGCGGTTGTGCTGAGCAGAAGCGCGGATGCGATGAACAATGCGGTTTTTTTCATGGGTTCTCCAGATGTATCGGGTAGAAAATTTGATTGGTTATAATATAACAATTTTATTTATAACGAAACGGTTTCATGAAAAAAGGTCGTCTGAAAACAGGATTTCTGTTTTCAGACGACCTTTCGCTTAGCTGATGTTTAAGCGTTAACCGGCTTTAGAAGCAATCTGAGGTTTTCGTTTTTCACTTGCAACAGCAGATCGATATTGGGATGTTTGCCCGGATTGTCTTGCGCATCGGCAACGTGTTCGGCAAACCAATCCAAACCCTGCGCAGCGGCGGCGGCATCGAGCTTGCCGCCGAAATTCAATGCCAAAGCGTTGTACAGTTTGAGCGAGCCTTGCTTGCCGGGCGCGTTGGGGATGTGATGGACGGCTTTGCCTTGTGCGTCGAGGATGTCGAGTCCGCTCAAATGACCGATGTCGGGCATGGCGGCGAGGTTGTCTTGGAAGCTCATGGGTGTCCTTTCTAACATGGGATTTTCAACGAAAAATACCTTGTATAGTGGATTAAATTTAAACCAGTACGGCGTTGCCTCGCCTTAGCTCAAAGAG